>JAESRM010000003.1 GCA_016764635.1 Planctomycetota bacterium | reverse complement strand
TGTTGCAAGAAGAGTGCGGATGGAGGTGCTGTACGCCGTGGGCGCAAACGTCTCGGAGTAGTCGATGCCCTTCTTCTGGGAGAAGCCCTTCGCCACCCAACGTGCTTTGTACTTGATGATGCGCCCCTTGTCGTCGAGTTTCTTGCGGAAGATGAACATGGACCGGATTGGCTTCGTTCCTCTTGGCACGTCACCTCGGGGGACGATTTCGTACACGTCGTTCTGGACCATGGCCGTCAACTCGGTGCGAATCGCCTCACGCCACTCGCTTGCATCTGGTGATGCCAGAGCTGCTGCAAGGGACGACGGGTCGGCGGTTGCTGCGTTGCTCGCCGGTGCGTTGAGTGATGGCTCTGGCGCTGTGTTGTCGGTGGTGGTGTTGACAGGTAGAGCAGTAAGTATGTTCCCCCCCGTACCTGTAACACCGTCACCGTCGCTGTCGTCCATGGTGAGCGGGTCAACACCGTCAGGAATGTCCACGACCGTGTCGGTGGGAAACCAACCGTAGGAATTGCTGCTCACTCCGTGTTGAGACTGCGGTTGAAGTGACGGAGTGATCGGTGCAGGCGGCGGTGGCGATGGCGTTGGTGTTGCGACGGTCGGTGCCGTTCGCTTCGGGCGCTTCAGCGTCAACTCCACACCGGTGTCTTCGCCGTTTCCAACCGTGGGAAGTTGCTGCCGACGCTCTTCTTCCTCCGCTGCGGTGCCAAAGCGAACGTGGATGGATGTCACGACGCGCTGCGTGTCGGGGAAGAAGATGCGGTGGGCCTGGTCTTCTTCGGAGAAACCGACGTAGATGCCCTTGCGCGCGCGGGGGTCCAGTTTCCTACGGTGAGTCTTCTCAACGTGGACGTAGGCGGGAGCCCCGAACTTTTGGAGTCGATCCACGGTGGCGATCTGTCGGCCGAGAAGGCTTTCTGATGGTGATGGTCCACCGCGATGAGGAGAGATGTTGTACAGCAGTGTTGCGTGGAGGACTGCGTGGCCCCAGAAGGAGCTGTCCAGCGATGATGCGAAGAGAAGTGCCCGTGTTGTGTTGAACAGCGTGCGGAACAGTCGCTCCACCGCACCGTTCTTCGCCTGCGTGTGTGGAGGTGAGAAGCGCTGCTTCATGCTGAAGTCGAAGACAGTGTCACGGAACTCGGCGGACTTGAACACCGCGTCGGAGTCCGTCTGGAGAGTTGTGCCACGCAGTCCATTGACCACGTGACGGTGCCGGCGGAGCTGGGCGAGGGCTGCTGCTGCGTCGCTCTTCCTCTTCAGCAGGTACGTCCAGGCGAACCTGGTGTTGTCATCCACGAAGGTCAGGGCGAACCTGAATCCACCAGCAGTGGTGACTTCGAGTGGCCCCGCCATGTCAGCGTAGAGCAGCTGACACGGCGGCGCGGTTCGTGCGGCGGAGGTCTTCGGCACAGACATCCTCGTGCTTTTCGCCATCTCGCAGGGCCCGCAGTCCACTGTTCCCGTTGTCGCACTGTCATTCTGCGAGAGAATGGCACGGACATCCTTGTCGTTGCGGTGGCCAAGGCGGTCGTGCTGCTCAGTGGTGACTGCAGGTGCAGTTGATGCGGAGAGTGCAGCGCGCTGTGCGTTCACAACCGTGCGGAGGAGGATGTGTCCGTTGGGTGCGCGCACAAGGCGCACGGACCAGTGTGGGAAGTTGATGGTGGCTTCCTTGCTGATGATGACTTCGTTGCCTGTTGCTTCACCTTCGCGGTTGTGCGTCACCAGTCCCAGGGCAAGAAGGTTGTAGCTGATGCCGGGGACCAGGAGCACGTTGCGCAGGCTGATGGTGCCGGTGTGGCCGAGTGTGCTGCGAACAGTGAGCCGGACTGTGCCTGTGCCAGCAACCTTGAGAGATTGCTGGTTGGCAATGACGACTTGCTGTTGCTGCTGATGCTGGTCACCTGCCGCGATGGAGGTGAAGTCGCAGAAGAGGGAGCGGTCGCCGGTGATGTGGGCAGTTGCTCCCGTGTCCGCGATCCAGTCTCCGTCGGCTGTGGCTAGTGTGCCATCCACAGACAGCACGAAGATTTCGTGCATGTCGTTGCTGCTGCTGCTGCTGTTGGAAGAGGCACCATCTGTGTTGCGGTTGTAGGTGCTGGTGCTTCGGCTGTTGCTGCTGCTGCTGCTGTTGCTGTTGCTGAAGGACCTCTTCCCACCTTTGTACCTACCGCTCTTGTTGCTGGTGCTGCTGTTGTTGTTGGTGCCACTGTTGCTTCTGTTGCTTCTCAGGGTCTCGATGATGTCATCGACGTTGATGAGGCGGTGCTTCTTTGCTGCGGCGAGCTTGAAGCACACTTGTGCACAGTGCCCTTTGAAGTTGCAGAAGGAGCAGGTCAGCTTGTCCTTGGGAGGGCAGCATCCCCCACGACTTGTTGTCGCGTAGGTGTTATTGCTGCCCCCACTGTTGTTGTTGTTGCTGCTGCTGCTGCTGTTGTTGTTGAAGAACAAGGCAGTGGCAGTTGTTGATGATGACGAAGCCCGGTGGTTGAGGCGTCGTTCTTCCTCGAGAAGCGCTGCTGTGATCCTGGCGAACGATGGACGTTGCTGCTGTTGATCGAGGAAGCGCATGGTGAGGTCGAACTTCTCTGGGACAGTGCTTCGGACGAGGAGCCAGAGGTCCTCGAGGTTCACCTCCACGCCGCACCTGGAGAGCTGCGATGTTGTTTGGTTGATGCTGTTGGTGAAGCTGTCAACGTCGTCTGTGCTCCTCCACTCTGTGTTGCGAAGCTGGAGCTGGAGGCGGTTGACGAAGTCTTTTCCAGCAGGCACGTAGCGTTGCTGGAGACGCTGCAGAGCCAGCACCCCTGAGCGGGAGGGGTTGTTGGCGACGATGAGCTGCAGTGGGTTGCCCTGAAGGATGGGGAGGATGAAGGCAAAGATGGCGGCATCCACTTGGCGGTTGAGGGGGTTGATGGCGCCAGAAGGAGTTGTTGCTGTTGTTGTTGTGGACACAGAAGCAGGTGCTGTGTTGCCTTCGTCGTCTTCGTCGTCGTCGTCGTCGTCGTAGTTGTTGTTGTTGTTGTTGCTGTTGTCGTTGTTGTTGGGGGTGCTTCTTGTTGTTGTTGTGGCTGACCCTTGGTGCTGCTGCTGCTGTTGTCGCTGCTGTCCACGCGTGCGAGGGACGGTGGAGGCGGCGGAAGCAGTGGTGGACGCAAGGGGGGAAGTAGAAGAAGAAGCAGACGAAACAGAAACGGACGACGGAACGAAAACTTGTTGAGTGGATGTTGGTGTTTCTGACAGAAAAGACACGTCAATACCTGCGGCGATGAGGCGGGCCTCCACGGAGAGAAGGAACATGGAGTAGCCCGCATCCTCACCCGCAAACGGAGTAATCCCTTTCGGGGACAGAGACAGAGCAAGGCTCATAACCTATTGAGGTTTGGAAGTGGTGGTGTGTTTGTTTAATCAGAGGAGAAACGAAACAAAGAGAGAAAACCAGCAGAGGTGTGTGTGAAAACCAAACACAAGAAAAGTGACGATGTCTCTGCGGGGTTTCGATCCAGCTGGCGACATGCGTCGAATGTTAGGAAAGATCAAAGCTGTCAAAAGTGTCAAAAGTGACAAACGCCGAATTTTAGGAAAGGCAGAAAACTACTTTCGTTCACAAGTCCGAAGCATTTCCTCTCCTCTACTTTGTGGGCTTACCTGGGAGTAAGAAAGGCCTATGTGTAACATGGAGGGAAATGGTCGGTTTGTGTTCGGGTTTGTTGTACTACAACCACAAGGGAATGAGGTGGAACACAGACATGGTCGCATGTCAACACCCCCCTGCACTGAGTTACCTGCGGTTGTGCGAACATACCTTTGGTTGTGTTGTGAACCCTTTGTACCAGTTTGAACTAATCTCGGAAGATCATGTTGCTGAACTGAACAGTCTTGGGCTTGCCGAGGATCTTGGTGAGCAAGTCTGCCACCATGAGATCGGTCTGGCAATATCTCACCAGTACCGTGCCGTCACCCACACATTGGCGTATGAAGTGGTAGCGAACACGGATGTGGCGCATGCGCGTTGCCGAACGATTTGCAACGTGAAGTGCTGGCTGATTGTCTGTGAGCACGAGAGTTGGGCGGGTGAACAGATCACCAAACAACTCCTCAAGCAACTGCCTGATGAAGATTGTTTCCTGCGCGGTGGCAGACATCGCCATGTACTCCGCGTCAGCCGATGCAAGCGCAACTGTCGCTTGCAACTTGGAGTTCCACGAAACGGGGCCACCACTGCGGAAGATGATGTAGCCTGTTCGGGAACGGGATGTTGTCATGTCTGCCGCGTAGGACGCATCGGAGTAGGCAAAGAGGTGCGGCGGGACGGACCCGTCGTACTTGATGCGGTACTGGATGGTGCCCTTGATGTAGCGGAGCAGGTGCTTCGCGTGTGTCCAGTGCGCCATGGTGAAGTTCTTCATGTGGCGGCAGAGCATGCTCACACCGGTGGAGATGTCTGGACGAGTCATCGTAGCAGCGTACAGGAGCGAGCCCATGAGGGCGCGGAACGGGACGTCGGGAGGTGTGTAGCTGTCACTGAGGGACGGCATCTCGTCGACGTACCCGGTGGCAAGTGGGGTGCCCACATGCTTGCAGTCAACCATGCCGAAGCTCTCCAACACGTTGCGGAGGTAGTGCTCTTGGCTGAGGGTGAGTGTTCTAGCCGTGCGATCGTAGACGATCTTCACACCGAGGCACAGGTCAGGGTCACCGAGGTCCTTCATCTTGAAGCGAGAGCTGATCTTCGCTTTGAAGTCGGCCATGACGGATGAGTCGTCGGCGAAGATGAGCAGGTCATCAACGTACACGGCAACCCACAAGTACCCGAAGGTGCAACGCCTGTGGTAGATGCACGAGTCCGACTCCGTGCGTTGGAGTCCTTCGCTGCTGAGCCATTCGTGGAGACACTCGTTCCACAGCCGTGGGCTTTGCTTCAAACCGTAGAGACCACGCTTCAAGGAGAGCACGCAGTCGTCTGGGAAGAAGAACAAGTCAGGCACGGACGGCGGCTCGACGAAAATGGTGTGGTCGATGGGTGCGTTGAGGAAAGCCGTGGCGACATCCATCTGCTGGATGTGCATGCCACGGGCTGTTGCTGTTGCAAGAAGAGTGCGGATGGAGGTGCTGTACGCCGTGGGCGCAAACGTCTCGGAGTAGTCGATGCCCTTCTTCTGGGAGAAGCCCTTCGCCACCCA
>JAESRM010000225.1 GCA_016764635.1 Planctomycetota bacterium | reverse complement strand
ATTCTTTTAAAATTACGTTTTTCTAATAATTTTGATGTATATTTGAAATAATTTGTATTTAACTCTGGATGTCTTTCTATTTCATTTTTCAATAAATTCCCCAATAGTTTTCAATAAAGGATAAAAACATGATCTAGCCAAAGAGACGGAAACCCGGGGGAGTCCATGCCACGTTCCGACTGGGCTCAATCCAGGTTTCGAGTTTGGGTGTCCCTTTTGGGCCCTTCATGGTCCGTGACGTTTGATCCCCGACCGCATAGAATGGGGTGGTTGCGCCATGGAATACACGAACGATTACATTGAAAGGCTGAGTCGCATAGCCACGTACAAGCGGGGGGAGGTGCGGGCTGTGCACAAGCCGCTTTTGCTTTTGCTTGCCATTGCTAGGCTGTTTCAAGGACATGGGGAGCTTGCCTACGCGGATGTGGAGGCTCAGTTGAGCGACTTGCTGTATCAGTTTGGTCGGTCCACCAAGGGGAAGCCGGCTCCGCAGTATCCCTTTTGGCATCTGTGCTCTGACGGGATCTGGGAAATTCCCGATCGGTCTGATTTGGTGATGCAGGTGAATAGGGAACGTCCGACGGTGACTTCGCTTCGGCTTGCCAGTGGGCGGCTGGAGCCGGCATTTGCTGAGGCCCTGCTGGCGGACCGGAGCTTTGCGCGGCGGGCTGTTGGGACGATTTTGGAGTGCCACTTTGCCGAGACACTTCATGAGGACTTGATTGCTGCTGTGGGGCTGCAGCTGCCGGAGTCCGATCGGGTGTCTGAACCGACTTGGGAAACATCGCGACGGAGACGGCGTGACCCTCGGTTCAATTCGGATGTGTTGGAGGCCTATGGAAATACTTGTGCGGTCACGGGGTTCACGGCAAGCATGGGCGGTCGTGTGTTTGGGTGTGATGCGGCACATATCCAGGCGCACTGCTACAGCGGGCCGGACGTTGTTGAGAATGGGTTGGCGCTCTCCCCTACCGCCCACCGGTTGTTTGATCGGGGAGCCTGGGGATTGGATGATGAGTTGCGGGTCATTGTTTCTGGGGCCCTCGATGGGGCTGGGCCTACGATTGAAAAACTGAGGTCCATGCGAGGGCAAGTGATTCGAGCGCCGCGGTCTGGATTCCCAAGGCCTTCGCTTGAGTTTGTTCGCTGGCATCGGGAAACGAGCAAGGGTGGAGTGTTTAAGGCCTACGTTCATGCTTTCTAGCTCGGGCGACGGATCAATTTCCTGATAAGCTTGAGCCCTGGAAGCACATCTCCCCCATGGATTTAGAACTTGAACACAGGGTACGGGCCGCAGCATTTGCATGGCTGGATGAGCAGGTGCAGACGCCTGAAGATCTCATTCCGGCTACGGCTCTTCAGTATGGGTTTCCGTTTGAAGGTACCCGCGTTTCGCTGAAAACACAGCAGGGGATTCATAAGCCTCGAATTCTGTCAGCAGCATTGAGCTTAACAAGCGGGCACAATTCACCCTACAACGATCACTTCGTCGACGAGTCCACCCTGGCCTATCGGTACAAAGGGACCGACCCCAACGACTGGACGAATCGGGCGGCGCGGTTGGCGTTTGATCATCAGCTGCCGCTGGTGTATTTGGATGCGGTGGCGAAAGGCCCGGTGCGGTACTTAGCGATTTATCCGGTGTTCATCGCGAAGGATGACCAGGCAAACCTTGCGTTTCATCTGAATGCGGACTCCCCCATGTTGGCGGGTGGCTATGGGAATGTGACTGGGGATCGGGTCTATGGGGATCAGCCGGCTGATGACTTGAGCAAGTCCTATGGGTCACGCTTGGTGAAGGTTCGCTTGCACCAGGCGCACTTTCGTGAACGGGTGCTCAGCGCGTATCGGTCGCAGTGTGCGATATGCCGGTTGAAGCATCCCAAGTTGTTGGATGCGGCCCATATCATTCCGGATAGCCAGGATTGGGGAGAGCCGATGGTCAGCAATGGGCTGAGCCTGTGCAAGATTCACCATGGGGCGTTTGATGCGCACTATCTGTCGGTGCACCCGACGGAGTTGAAGGTCAAGATGTTGCCTTCGCTCATGGAGGAGAGCGATGGGCCCATGTTGCTGCATGGGTTGCAGGAACTTGATGGGGTGAAATTGCAGTTGCCTCGGCGGGCGGCGGACAAGCCGGACCCGGAACGGTTGCGGGTGCATTGGGATGAGTTTCAGTCGGCTTGCTAGCGCGTAGTGGCCTTGTGATCTGGGCAGCCCCTGTAGGTCGGCCTTAGGTCGCGTGTGATAGCGCACCTTTGGGGCGGTTGGGCTATCCCCCATCGCACAACAGGTGGGTCACGATGCGGGTGAGGACGTTCCTTTCCCTGGGGTGGCTTTCGGCGATCATTAGGGTGATGGCGACTAGGGTGGCGTTGGTGATTTGGGGTTGGCCGGTGGAGGTTTGGAGGGCGTTGTTGAGTTCTAGGAACCAGAGGAAGAGGGCGGCGGCGATGCGTTTGTTGCCGTCTATGAAGGCGTGGTTTTTGACTAGGAAATAGAGCAGGTGGGCGGCTTTTTCTTCCAGGCTGGGGTAGACATCGATACCTCCGGCGGTTTGCATGATGGCGCCGAGGGCGGCGTCTAGGCCTTTGTCTTTTTCGATGCCGAAGAGCTGGGAGGCGGCGAATTGGGTGCGTAGGCGGGCTACGATTCTGGAGGCTTCGGCGTAGGCTAGGGGGCGGGTTTTGGTTTTGCGGGTGGCGGCCGGGGCGATGCGTTTGTGGTCGTAGTCGTCTAGCAGCTCGAAGGTGCGGTTGTAGCGGCCGACCACGTCGAGTAGGGACTTGGCTTCGTCTCCTGATAGGTCGCGGCGGGAGGCGGTGGCGGCGATGAGTTTGACGGCTTGGTTTAGGTCTTGCAGGCGGGTTTGGTGGACCGTGTAGCCCTTGAGTAGGTGGTCGCGTAGCACGCCGGTGGCCCAGATTCTGAATTGGGTGCCCTGCTTGGAGTTGACGCGATAGCCGACCGAGATGATGGCGTCGAGGTTGTAGAAACGCACGTTGCGTCGGACGTGCCTGGCTCCTTCGATTTGAACTACCTGGGAATCCCAGGTAGTTGCCCCCTCACGTAACTCCTTTTCGTTGAATATGTTACGCAAGTGTCCTGCAACCGTTTCGATGTCCCTTCCAAAGAGGATGGCTATCTGCTTCTGGCTCAGCCACAGGCTTTCCCCCTGCAAGCGCACGTCCAGCTCTATGCGTCCATCGGGCCCCCTGTAGAGCACGACCTCACCCCGTGAGGTGCTTGGCTCACCCGTATGCCCCGGCTCCTGGTCGGGCCCCTGTCCTGCTGCGTTCGTTTGTCCCATGGACACTAAGGACTGGGCTCGGCGCGCAGGGTTGCAGGAATAACGGCGAAACTCGCTACCGGATGGAGCAGGACGCAGGTTTCTTGGTTGCGTGGCTTTCGTGGGGTTCTCTGGATCCCGCTTCCATTGGAGGGGTGCAGAGAAAGTGTGCCGGGGGCTTTTGCGCTCGTGGTTGCGATGCGAGCTGTGCGGCCCGGCATCGGGGTGTTGCCCATGCCCCCGGGACAGGCGTGTTACCCAGGTGCCCGGGCTGGACACGGGCGAGGACGCGGTGTGAAGCGCTGTGGGTGGTGGCTTCCTTCGGGGTTGGGTTGGGGGAGTCCGCACGGCTTGGCTTTTCTGGCTCACCCCAACGAATACCAGGTACCCCGTCCCTTGCCGTGGCGCGCCAATTGGTTGGAATGGACCAGGCGTTTTAGATGGTCTTTGATGGTGTTTCGGCTGGTTTGAGTGATGGTGGCTAGGTCTGCTACCGAGGCGCGTTCGTGGTTCTGGATGTGGGTTAGGATTTGTAGGGAGAGTTTCGGCAGGGAGGCTTCGAGGAGTTTTTCTTGGGTTAGTTTTTGGTGGAGGCGTTCTTTTTGCTGGTGGAGGGACTGCAGGAAGAATTCGATCCAGGGACGGTATTGGATGTGGGTCGTGTCTAGGGAGGATTGAGTTTTGCGGAGGGCGAGGTAGTAGGCGTCCTTGCGCTGCTCGATGATGGTTTCTAGAGAGCTGTAGAGGACGTGGGTGTAGCCGGCTTTTAGCAGTAGCAGGGTGGTGAGGATTCTTGACAGGCGGCCGTTGCCATCTTGAAAGGGGTGGATGGCTAGGAAGACGACGCTGAAGACCGCGGCGATGAGTAGCGGGTGCAATTCGTTTTGGGCGGTCTCCGTTTCAAACCAGGCGAGAAGCTCCCCCATTCGCAGCGGGGTTTCAAATGGCGTGGCTGTTTCGGATACGACTCCAAGGCTTCGGCCGGATTCATCAAAGGCTTCCACGTGATTGTTGTGGGCTTTGTACTGCCCGCGATGGCGTGCGTCAGCGGAGCTGTGGATGAGCAGGTCTCGATGCAGTTGCTTGATTAGGTTTTCGGTCAGGGGTATGTGCTCGTGGGATTCGAACACCAGCTCCATGACTTCTGCATAGCCTGCGACCTCTTGCTCATCTCGGGTTTGCAGGGAGGCTGGGTCGATGTTGCTGAGCAAGGCCTCGACTTCCCGGTCGCCAAGCCTAGCCCCTTCGATTCGAGTCGAGGATCCCACGCTTTCGATGGTGGCCACCCGACGCAGACTGTCCAAGCGGTCCGGGGCGGGGCTCCGGCCAGCCTTCCACATCCCCCGGAACTCGTCGATTTCAGCGATGAGCTTGAGCATGGAGGGCGTTATCTGCAGGCCATTGAATTTGAACTCACGCATCCGTATTTGTATCCATTTCCATCCAATTGTCGGTTGTTAGCGCCCGATCGGGGCCAAAAGCATCCAAATACATCCGCAATTCTAGTAAATGGGCACTTTGGGCCAGTAAACCAAGGCCATACGCACCCGCCCTGGCAGCCCTGAAGGCCGGCACCTATGGCGAACTACCGAGGAATCCTCGGTGGTTGCCCGTTCCCGTAACTCGCCATCCCTAAACCTGATGGGTAAATGGAGGCCGATCGAGTCAGGATCCCTTCCGAAGATCAGAGCCATTTGCTCCTGGCTCAGCCAGAGGCTGTCTCCCTGCAAGCGCACTTCCAGCTCAATGCTGCCATCGGGGCCATCGGAGCCCATGTAGAGCACGACCTCACCCCGTGGAGCGTTTGACTCACCCGTCTGTCCCGGCTCTTGGTCGCGCCTCTGCCCCTCTCCGTTTGTTTGTCCCATGGAAACAAAGGACTGGGCTCGGCGCGTAGGGTTGCCGAAATAGCCAGGGAAACTACGGACTCGACAACAGCGAGGGCTCAACGGGAGCCTGGGCCAAGGCTTGGCAGCAAAGCTACCCGGAGTCAGCCACCATCGCCGGGACTCGGACAGCCCGTAGCAAGCCACTTTCCGCGGGGTCAGCAGGAAGAGGTGGACCCGTGTTTTAGCTCAGCCGAAGGCGCAGAAAGCCGTGGGG
>JAESRM010000002.1 GCA_016764635.1 Planctomycetota bacterium | reverse complement strand
TGGCTGCCCCGACCCCAACCGCGCCCCAGACTGCGGCAGACTTGAAGTAGCCTGGGGCTGTGGGCGAGCCGATGGTGGCCGCGGCGATACCAAGGGCCAACTGCCTGAGTCCCTGAACGCCGGCTTCGATTGTGAGAGCCTCAAGGATGTCATTCGTCGCATCCTTGAACGAACCCCCGTAGATGGCCGTCGTCAGCGCAGCATTTAGCGCATCGTCAGCGCTCCTAGAAAGCGCCTTGCCCGTTTCGTCAATCGCCGATGTCCACTCGGCCGAAGACTTCGCGGCCGCTGACTGCTCTTTCGTTATGCGTGCGACGATGTCAGCAAGAGCGTTGAGCGAGCGAGCCTCTTCGGCTGCGGCGTCGGCGATGACTAGAAGGCGGTCCGCTTCCTGTTGGGCGACGATTGGCCCAGTTATTTCCTGGAGTGCCATCAGGGAACGCAGTTGGGCCGCGGCAGCCTCGCCGATGGCCTTAGCTTCCGCCTCGGTCATTTCCTTTGTGGCACTGGCCGCAGCGCGGGTGTTCTTCTGCCAACTGTTCAGCCATGCGTCACCAGCGGCGGCCACATCACCAATTGCGCCGCCGACGTCGCCACGGAGGCCGGATGCGAAGGACTCGGCCTCGACAAGCGCAGTCCTAAGGAACTGGGGGAGCTGCTCAAAGACACCCTCGTTCTCGGCACGTGAAAGGTTCCCAACCGCGTCAGCTATGGATTGAGTCGCCTTTACGCCGAGTGCTCGCGCTTTCGCAACCTCCGCCTCTATCTTCTCTACCTTGCGCCCGCGCTCGGTCTCATTATCGATGATGATGGTGTTGAGGCCAGAGTGGTCAGATGCTGCCTTGGACGCCTGCCGCGCTCGCTCTTTGGCGAGTTTGGACTCAGCAATGATCACCCTCTCTGTCGCAACAACCAGTACAGCCTGAGCTGCCGAAACCCTCGCCTGCGCCTGAGCTGTGGCAACAATCTGAGAGAAGGTTTTAAGGGACACCTTCCCAAGGTCTACGACTGCGTTCTTGGCCAACTCTGCGGCCTTAGCCTGCGAGATTAGACCGGCGGTCACGTTGGCTAGTTCGGCATCAACCTTGGCTGACTTATCCCGAAGCGTAGAATATGCACCAGCCAACACTCCGATCGCTGCAGTGGCGATAGCCCCAACGGCCGCGAACTGGCCTAGAATGCTGTTGAGTCGGTCGGTGGCCTTGAATGCGCGACCGAGCCCCTTGTCTAGCTTCTTGTCTAGCTTCTCGGATATGTCCCCAATCGAACGGCCGAAACCCTCTGTGCTCTTGCTCGCCTTATTGACCGTCTGGCCAAACTCGGTTGCTTCCTTGCCGCTCTTATCAAGCGCGACGTCTAGCTTGGTGAGGTCGCTGAAGTCGACTTCAATCTTGGTCTTCTGGATGACTTCACCAGCCATCTACCTGCGCCCCGATTGTGCGGCCAGTTTCGCCTTCACGTCGGCATCAGCCTTGCGGGCACGGGCGCGCTCGGACTGGACGGCCGCGACTTCTTGGGTGATGGCAGCCAGCCCATCTAGTAGCGCCGTCGTAGGCTTCGACACCACATCGCCGAGCAGGACACCGTCGATTGAGAGTAGGCGGTAGACGTGCATTAGGTGGTGAGTGACTCCCTCGTTTATCTCAGCAATCGGGCACCGTCGAAACTTAGCGGTCGCGAGCGATTCGTTGGGGATGCCCGTCCAGATCGTCCCGCCCTCTACGTAGCGGCCTATGTCGTCCACCTCGGACCGCTTTAGATCGTCTGCGAAGCCGCCGCCACAGTTGCCGCGTTGTCGTCGCAGTCCGTCATCGCATTTAGAGCACTTCCAGTGACTTGGGGAGCCGACTCGGTCAGCCTCACTGAGCCATTTACTGAGTTGGATAGCCCTTTTGGGCGGATACCTAGCCCCGCGTACGCCTTCGCTCGGTAGTTGATTTCGGCGATGATGTGCCGCTGTAGCGACTTGTCGACGATGCAGCCAACGAACCGCTCAAGAGAGCACTCGCCCAAGTCTGGATGCGTGACATGGACCGTCGCGGCCTTCGCTACCTCGAGCACGCTGCGGTCGACCCATGCACTGAAGGACTGCAGCGCCGCGTAATCCTCCTTGCTGAGCGCGTCAGTCCATGCGGCTACGGCTGCTATCTTGGCATCGGCGTCGCCTTCAAGCGTTTTGACGTGCTTGTCGCGCTTCATGGTTATGACGATGCCGAGCTGAGACTTGCGACCAGCGGCCCGTTCCGCGGAGAGCATTTCAGCCGCAGATAGCGCCCGGATTGTGACGACTGTCGCATCGCTCGGGACGACTAGGCCGGTCGCGTCGCCCGTGTTGATGTAGTCATCCAAAGCCTTTGCATGCGCCTTGGTCGGCTTGCCAGTCCGCTTCGAGTCCGGCCAGTTTGCGAGCACTACGGCCGGGTCATTCCACAGCGGCAGGCGGATATGGGGCGCGTTCGCGGCGTCGAGTACGGCGATCATCAGTTACCCCACAGTAGGCGGAAGACGGTCGAAGCCGCGTTGACCGATGTCACGTCGCCAGTCCACGGCCCGCCCTGCTTGAAGGTGTACGTATTGCGGATGAGGTCGGTGCTCATGTCGAGCACGTTCGGGTCGGTCTGAAGCGCTGCGGCTGGCAGGTAGATCGCCAGCCCGTTACCCTCGCTAACGTTGTCGAGCCCGACGACCAGGCCGTGCATTTCGCGCCGAGTGAAGGCGCTCTGCGTCAGTGCTGCTACCGGGTCACTGGCCTGGATTTCGACTTCACAGCCGAAGTCAGTCACCTCGTAATCAGCGATGCCCATCACGTTTTCGGCCGTGCCTTTAGCGGCCAGGGTGAACGTCAGTGTGGCGCTGAACTCATCGACGACAATCGGGGTCTGAGCCGACGCGGCTGGGCTTGCGATGCTGTTGACCGTCGCTGTGGTGACCTTCGTCTTGGTCATCCCCATGTGCGCCACGCAGCCGTCAGCAACGACCGGGTTGACGTAGTTGGTGCGGGCAGCAACCGATGGGTCTCCGTTGTCGTCGCGAACGTCAGCCATCTGCACAGTGAACGAGTATTTGACCATCCGGGGGCTGAGCGTGATAGCGAGCGCGGCCACCCGACAACCGGATGCGTACCAACGCCAACCGTCGCCGTCGCCACGCAGTGCGAAGCTGGGCCCGAGGTTGCCCATGTCGTTCCGCACGCTGTACGTCGTTCCGATGCGCATCGATGAGCCGATTGCGGGCGCCTGACTGAAGGCAGGGGAGTAGGTCACGGTCGGACCGCTTGCGTCGGTAACGAATGCGTATTCACCGAGGCCATCGATGCTGGTCGCGATGCCGATGCCGTCTTGGTAGTTGCCGAGCACACCAGGCGTAAGGGCAGTCGTGGTCAGGGTCGCGCCCAGCGTATCAGCCAAGGCAGCGGGCGGGACACTGGACTGCATCACGCTGTTAAGCATGATTCCAATTGGAGTGTCCGCGTGCGTGGCGAACGTGGTCGCCGAGCCGATGTTGGTAACGACCATATCAATAGTCATCTGGCCCATGCGTCGCGGGATTGGATTCCCGTTTTCATCGCACGGGGTGTTGACCTCGGGCGGCAGCACATGCGGCGATGCACGAGTGCCAAGCCGCTCATCAACAGGCGCCTCACCCACGACCATCAGCGGAGCCCGCTCCATTTCCATGCTGGTGTAGCTGAGGCCCGACGCGTCCGGCAGTCCGGTGGTTGGGCTGGGGCTGCCGAAAGCGCTCTCGATCGCAATGGATAGCGACTTGATATGTGGTGTGCCGCTCATAGTAGCGATACCTCTCGGTAAATGACGGGGTTGGGGATTGTGAGCACAAAGCCGACTTCGACCGCGCCGCTTGCGGACTCTTGGTCCAGTACTTCACGAGTGGGCGGCTCGGCTGGGCTGATGCTGAGGATACCGGTAGTTGGACGGTCCCAAGCGTTCACATCTTGCAGGGCGCGCATGATGCTGGCGACGTCCTCTTGCATCATGTCCATACGCTGTGCCTGGTCCAGTTCGCTGTACCTGTAGATGACCATGACGTTGACGATGGCGCGGAGCCTGCCCGCGGGGGTGCCCGCCTCACCATCATCGACCGCCGGCTGGTCCGACGGGCGAACGACGAACATGCGGCTGGTTCCCTGCGCTGGGTTGGCGATGATGTCAGGCGTATGAGCGCCATCGTTCTCGGCCAGAATGAACGGGATGGATGCCGACGACTTCGGGGTGATGCCCGACACGATCGAGGCTATCTTGTCCACTATGAGGCGCATGCCGCCCATTTAGACGACCCTCCGTAGAGTGTTGGTGCCGAATGCCGCCGTCAGCCTGCGCTTGGTCCACCTCTGAATGCGCTTGAGCGTGCGGGGCCGCAGGATGAGCCACGGGCGCGCCGCCATCTTCTTGGTGCCTTCATTGACGAAACGGCCGTATGACGTGCCGGACCTGAGCGTGCCAAGCTTCTTTCGCGTGCCCAGCCGAATCGAGCCGAGCATGGCGCCCGTGCGTGTCAGGTCGACGGGGGTGCCCACGTCGTCGGGTGTCGTATACGGCGCGTATGCCCCGGACGGGCCCTGCCCAGACTTAGATGCGTTCCGCACGTCGTCACGAATCTCGGCCATGAGCTGCTTGCGGTACTTCGCACTGAATACGTCGACCTTCAGGACCGAGACCTGCGCTTCGAACTTCATCGCTGCCTCGATACGGTAACTCGAGGTGCGGAGCTGAAGCCGCCTGATGTGAACCCAGGGCCAGGGCCGGTGATTGTCTCAACTTCGCCATCGTCGACCACGCCGTCTCTGTCGAGGTCGATCCATATGGGGCGCATCGCGTCAGCGTAGAGTCCGGTCTTGCGGCGCAGGTCGACATTGCTCTCGGTGCCGAAGGCTTCGGTGATGTACGCCTCAGACGATTCCGGGTCGCCGCGGTCGAACGAAACCCGCGCCGCTGTTAGGTACAAATGTACCTGTAGAAGTGCCGAGTTCTGCGACTCCACATCGTCAATCGTGGCGCGCTGGCCCGATGTGGTGACGAACGAAGCCACGTCTGTATCGATGCGCATGGCGAGTTGTTGAGCTGCAGCGTCAATAATCGGCTGGTACGACGCGTCGCGATGACCAAGGTTCTGAAAGCGCGGAAAGGTGCGGATGAACAGGGCCGTATCGAGGCCAGTCTGCCAGGACACCCGAACCACCTTCACGAGACCTTGAGCGTACGAGAGCGCTGGCACTGCGTGCGGGTTGTATGCAATCGACCACTCAGCGCCCTGGTAGTCGACAGCGGCCGTTACGTTGGCCGGTCCAATCGTCGCAAACCATGCGGCGAACTGCAGCGTGCTCGGGCCCGTAAGGGCGGCATCCAGCGGCAGTGGGTTAGAGAGTAGGATTGCCGTTCCGTCTACGCGAAGGACCCGCACGGGCACTGAATAGCCCTCTGCGGTAATCAGAAACGCGTCTCCGAAACGTAAGAAGTTGTCAGGGATGACCGGAGCAATCGATGCGGTAAGCACCGTCCGGTCGGTGC
>JAESRM010000224.1 GCA_016764635.1 Planctomycetota bacterium | reverse complement strand
CCATCCATCATCCATCATCCATCATCCATCATCCATCATTGCATCAGCCATCATTGCATCATCCATCATCCATCCGTTATTCATCATCATGCACCCATTCCATCCAGCATTAGGAATTGCATCGGGGGCAGGGTAACGCGATCCCAGCGGCCCTTTTTACCCGTATAAAACGCCTTGTCGATTTTTTTGAAATCAATCTTGTCCATGGACACGGTCACGACCATGCCCGCGTGGGATTTATGGGCTTCCGTCGCGGCCGCCAAGTCAATCTCAGCCAGGATCGTCCCACCGAAAATGGTCCCCACGGCGTTCGTGTCCTTGGGCATCATCACGCGCCGGATCGAGGGCATCTCGTCCTCGGGGAAGCGTGCTTCGGCATCCTCGATGTTCTTGTGTTTGTGCTTGGATTCGCTCATAGGGGTGTCCTTAGCCTTCTTGCAGGCTCTTGCGAGCCCATTCTGCTATGCGCTCGCGAACAATGTTCAACTGGCCTTTGAAAAAGTGGTCGGCACCTGCGATTTCCTGCACGTCCAGGCGTTCAGCCAATCCAGGTAGATCCTGAACGAATCGCTCGCGCGTTCCAAAGGGGTCCAGCTCGGCCATCAAAGCCATGCCTGGTTGCTGGACATCCTTGGCAAATTCCAGGTCATAGATACTGACTGGAAAAGCGATCAGGCAGATCTGCCGCATGCGCGGCTCGGTGAGCGCCACGCTCGCCACGGTCCTGGACCCGAAGGAAAAACCGGCGCCCCATAGCTGCAACTGCGGATAGCGATCGGCCATGAAATCCAGGGCCGCGACCAGGTCTCCATCCTCGGCGCCTTCGCCATCATGCACGCCCGCACTCAAACCCACGCCGCGGAAGTTGAATCGCAGCACGGCCAAGTTGGCGTCTTGGAATCCACCGGCGGCCCGGTGCACCACGTTGTTGCGCATGGTGCCACCCAAAGTGGGCGGGGGAGGTTTGGGATGGGGATGACAGACCACGACAGCCGCGGTCGGCGCCTGATCCTTGGGTTCCCATAGAAGCCCTTCTAGCACCCCTGCGGGGCCTTGAAACGTCACATGCATGCCCGGAAAGGTAGCAGGTGCCAGCCCCCGTGTAGTACCGTAGCGCCTGAATATCTTGGCAAAGCGATGCAAAGCACAACGAGCATGGGCATGACCCGCAGAATCTGGAAATTAGCCAAGGCCCGCCTACAAGGCGAATGGTTTGGCGAAGGTGGTGGAAGCTTGCCTATAGCGCCGCTGCTCTTCCAGGGCATGGTTTCTTCAGCGCTGCTATTTGTGGTGCGCGGCGACTTGGATCCCCACGGCCACGCGGTTTTTGCCTTCACTTTACTGATGGCCTTGAGCCTACTTTCGCTGCTCGGCGAACTGGCGCCCCTGCTGGCCCATGACCCCGCCGAGGAATGGGTGGGTGGCTTGCCTGTGCAACCGCGCGACATCCGGCTCTCCAAGATATTGGTGTGTGGTCTGATTTTGGCCATCATGAGTTTCAGTGTCACGGTGCCGGCGGCGCTGCTCGCACCAGAAGGTGCGAGTTGGCCTTGGCGTCTTTCCCTCGTGGCGCTGGGCGTTTTGTTTTCCGGCTGCCTAACCGCGACCGGGCTCATGCTGCATGCCTTCTGCCAAGGAGCTCGCTCTGGCTTGCTTGTGCTGCTGCAAGCCATGCTATTCGTAGGCATGTTCGTCGGCTTCGCCACAGCGCTAGGACAAGCTTCAAAGTTGGCCGGATGGCAGCAGACCAGTGGCGTTTGGTTGGCCCTCCCCAGCACCTGGTTCGCCGCGCCTCTCGCGCCGCAAATGCTCGGAATGGCTACCTATTTGCTGATTGGCTTCTGTGCCTCATGCGCCGCCATTCTCCACTGGGCACCCTTTCCGCCCAACGCGAAAGCCCTAGGAACGCACTCTTTATTGGGCTCACTGCTGCGCCCCCTGCGCGCCGTGGCCACGTCGGTTTGGGTACGCCCAAAAGAACGCCCCATTTTCGACTGGATCTTCGAGGGTCTTCCTGCGGAAAAAGACTTCGCGCTGCGCACCTATCCTTTGATGGCGATTCCGCTCGCGTTCCTTTTCCTGGGCGCGGACGCCGCAACGCCACAGGGGCAAGGCTTGCTCGCCATCCTGTGCTTTGCGCCACTTACCTACCTACCCATTCTGCTCCTGTTCGTGCCCACCACCGCCACTCCGGATGCTCGCACGCTCTTAGATACGGCACCGCTCCACCCCCGGGATGAAGCGGAAGGCGCACGCAAGGCCGTCGCTATTCGTATCGTACTGCCTCTCTACGTGGGTTTAGCTGTTTTGGTTTCCTGGTTGGCCAGCGTAGAACTGGCCTTGCAGCTGATTCCACCCGCGGCGGGATTCACCGTGTTGCTCATGCGCAACCTCTGGAACCACTATGTGGAAAAGCCGCCGCTCTCCACCCCCGCTTCCGAATTGGGCGGCGTTTGGCGTGACGACCTAACCGGCGGCATGTTTTTCCTGGCCATCATCTCTGTGGGCCTGGCCCTGATCACCTGGCGCTACGTGCCCGGCGCAACCGGCGGCATCATTCTGGCCTGCGCACTGCTTGCGATCGAGCTAGGGCTCAGTCGCAGGGCGACTACAGAATGGAACCCAAGTACGCACCCACGGTCGAAGTGACCGCCATGGCGAGCCCGCCGAGCAAGGTCACGCGCACAGCGCCCACCCACTGATTGGCGCCGCCAGCGCGGGCAGCCAAAGCGCCCAAGATCGCAAGGAATACCAGGGTAGACCCTGCGATAATGGACAATCGGTTTTCTGTAAAACCGGCCACGATGACCCCTAGGGGCAAGGCCGCACCCACCGCGAACGAGATGCCAGAGGCCACGGCAGCCTGCCCGGGCTTGGCACCATTCCAGTCCATGATGCCCAACTCGTCGCGGGCGTGGGCGCCGAGCGCATCGTGATCCATGAGTTGCACCGCGACCTCGTGGGCCAACTCCGGATCCAATCCGCGGTCCCGATAGATGATCGCCAGCTCCTGGAGTTCGTACTCCAAGTTTTCGGACAGTGCGATGCGTTCCACTTCCAAGTCCGCCTTTTCGGTATCGGCCTGGGTGCTGACCGAAGCGTACTCGCCAGCGGCCATCGACATGGCGCCTGCTACCAAACCGGCAACGCCCGTGAGCATGATCGTTTTGGGCTCGACTTGTGCCGCCACAACGCCCATCACCAAACTCGCCGTGGAGACCAGGCCATCGTTGGCTCCCATGACCGCGGCACGCAGCCATCCGGAACGGTGAATGCGGTGAACGTGGGGGTGGTCGTCGTCGTGGCTCATGGTGTTGGGGCGCTCGGCAGTTGGTCGATGAAAGCCTGGATGTCAGCAGCCAGGGGACTTTCAACAGTCACAGGATTTTTGCCGCTGGGACTCGTAAATACCAGCCGGTGATGATGCAAAGCTTGCCTATCCATTTGCAACTGGGCGCGATCGGCTTCGGTAAGGGTTTCGTCCGCAGCGCGGATGAAAAGCTGCTCATCGGGGCCATAGAGCTTGTCCCCCACAATGGGATGCCCCATGGCGGCCAAGTGGACTCGAATTTGATGCTGACGACCCGTGTGCAGGTCGCATTCGATCAGGGTATAGCCGACCAAACGCTTCACCACTCGCCAATCGGTCCGACAGCTCAAACCGTCCTCGGTCACGGTCATTTTGAGCCGCACGGCGCTATGGTGATCGGGGCCGATGGGCCAGCGAATCGAGCCTTTCTTCGCGGGAACTTCGCCGCAAACCAGGGCCAAATACGTCTTTTCGACCTCGTGGGCCTCGAATTGACGGCGCAACTCCCGATGGGCTTGGGTTCGTGTGCCCACCAAGAGCACGCCGCTGGTTTCTCGGTCTATACGGTGCGAAAGGCGTGGGGCGAGGCCCAATTCATCCGCCATTTCCCGTGCGCAATGGGCGTGCACACGCTGAATCATGGTGTCCAGGGTGTGCCGACCGCTCGGGTGCACGGGCACATTGGGCGGTTTGCTCACCACCATGACCCCAGGCTCCTGGTGCAAGATCTCGACCGGGGACACGTCCCCCTCCGGCTCGGGCAGGCGCAACTCCTCGGGAATGATCACGGTCACCCGGGATCCGTGGCGCAGTTTGCGACCGGGACGCAGCTCCTTCAWCGGCTCGCCCGCGCCCTTGGGATGATCGGGCGTAGCGATATCGACCCACACGAATCCATCGCGGATCAGTGACTGGATCGAAGTGCGTGAGCGCCAGGTCAGGTGGGCCAACAGGAACTGATCCAATCGCAGATGCAGCTCGTGCGCCTTCTGGCGAAAGAAGCTGCCATCCACTTCAAGCTGGATGCGATCGGGGGGACGGTTTAGATCCCGTTCCTTTTCGAAGAGGCCCATGGGTCCAGGATAAGGGGTGAGTTGTGCGTGGGGTTGTCTATCTACGACATTAGCCGCGAGCGGGGTCTTGCACCCCACTCGCGGCTATTTGAACTAACGAACTAGTGGAAACTAGTCGCGGCTGAAGCCGCCACCGTTGTCACCACCGGAGTCGAAGCTGCTGCTTCCACCGCCGCCGTTACCACCGCGGTTGGGTTTGGCCGACTGGCGACGACGACGCACGCGGAACTTGCGGTTCGGGTCGTTCTTACGCGTGGCTTTTTGGATCATGCGCAGACGCTCGCGACGCTCGCGGCGACGGCGGTCTGAACGCTTCTCATGCCACGTACGGGCTTTGGCCATGCGGAAGATTCCGCTGTAATTGCACTGGCGTTTGAAGCGGCGCAGGGCGGCTTCTAGGGACTCGTTGGAGCGGACGGCGACCTTGATCACAGGCTGTAGTTATTCATATCGAGGGACTCTGGGGGCACCGGGGTTTTTCGGAGAGTGGAAAATCCCGGGCAAGATTTGCGGCGGGCAGGGTATCGGCAATATGGCTCAGTTGCAAAGGCTGCCCCTGGAAAATCAGGGACTTCCCATGTCATTCTATCCACCGTGTCTAATCTCCGCACCAGTTCCCAGCCCCCCTC
>JAESRM010000337.1 GCA_016764635.1 Planctomycetota bacterium | reverse complement strand
TGTACGCGAACTACGCGGTTTGCAGGCTCACATGGCTGGCGATGGCGGCGCGGATGCGATCGCGAAGGGCGGGTTCTGCGCTGAGCAGGGGCAAGCGCAATTCGGCGGGGTAGCCTCGAGCCATTTCTAAGGCGGCTTTGATCGGCGTGGGGTTGGGACCCAGGGAAAGGGCGGCGATGACCGGAGCGAGCAGCTTCTCCAGGGTTTCGACGCGCTTGTTGTTGGGGTTGATTGAGGCCAGGCCGATGAGCTCGGCTGTTTCTGCAGGCAGCAGGTTGCCGGTCACGGTGATGGCGCCCTGGGCGCCGTGGCGCATGAAGTCGAAGAGGGCTAGGTCGTCGCCGGCGTATACGGCCAGGTTCGGGTTGCCCATCAAGGCTTGAATGCGCGGGATGGAGCGGGTGCACTCCTTGATGCCGACGATGTTCTCGTAGCGGTCGGCCAGTTCGTGCACGGTGCTGGGTTGCAGGTCGCAGCCCGTGCGGTTCGGCACGTTGTAGAGCAGGATCGGCGTGTTCGGGTGGGCTTCGGCCAGGGCCGAGTAGTGGGCGATCAGGCCTCGTGCATCGGGCACCGTGTAATAGGGCGTCACGGCTAGCAAACCGTCTGCGCCTTCTGCCACGGCCGCGCGGGCCAAATCCAGGGTGGCGCTGGTGCTGGGAGCTCCAATCCCGAGTAGCACGGGCACGCGTCCGTCCACGTGGCCAATGGCCCTGGACCAGAGCACGTGGCGTTCTTCCATGCTCAGCGATGCGGCTTCGCCCGTCGACCCCCCGACGACCAAACCCTGTGTTCCGTTTTCGATATGGAAGTCGATGTCCTGCGCCAAAGCGCTTTCATCGATGCTTCCTCCCCGGAAAGGCGTCGGCAATGCGACGATGCTCCCCACAAATGGATTGTTTCCCCTTGCCATGGCTTCAGCATGGCTTTCTCTTGCTTAGCGTTGCAAGAAACAAGCAGATACTTTTCCCGTTTGCGCGTTAACCCGCCACATGGGTGCTGTTGAGCAGGTTTTGCATCTCACCGATGGCGCRWGAAACTCCAACAAARACGCTACGYGCCACAATGGCGAAGCCGATGTTGAGYTCTTCCAAGTGSGGGATGGCGGCCACGGGSAKSGTGTTTTCGTAATCCAGGCCGTGGCCTGCGTTGACGCGTAGGCCAATATTGTGGGCGTGGGCGGTGGCGTTCGCCAGGCGTTGCAGGGCCAATTCGCGTTCGGGGCCTTGGGCGCGGGCATATTCGCCGGTGTGTAGCTCGATGAAGGGCGCTTGCAGCTCGCGCGCCATATCGATTTGCTCCAGGTCGGGGTCGATAAAGAGGCTGACCAGGCCGCCGGCTTCGGACAGGCGCGGGATGGCCTCGCGCAGGCGTGCGGCTTCGCCGATGACGTTCAGGCCGCCTTCGGTGGTGATCTCCTGGCGATTTTCGGGCACCAGGCAGAAGGCTTGGGCGTGGCTCTTGGTGGCGAAGGCGAGCATTTCTTCGTCCAGGCTGACCTCCAGATTGAGCAGGGTGCCGATGCTCTCGCGCAGGCGCAAAACGTCCTCATCTTGGATGTGGCGACGGTCCTTGCGCAGGTGGCAGGTGATGCCTTGGGCGCCGGCTTCTTCAGCCACGAGGGCCCAGGCGACGGGATCGGGGAAGGCTTCCCTGCGCGCTTGGCGAAGGGTGGCTACGTGATCGATGTTGATGTGTAGGCGAGGCATGGCGGACTCCTATTTTTTCTTCTTCTTTTTGCTCTTCTTAAGCTTCTTACGTTTCTTGCGCTTGAGCCAGTACTTCTTGAACTCTTCTTCGAAACCCTTGATGTCGACTTCGTAGACCCTCAAAAGGGACTTCTCGATGGCTCTCAAGTCCCGGCGGGGCACCGCGCCGGTGGTGTGGATGAATTCCAGGAACTTGCTCCCTTCCGAATTTTGAGTGGCGCGCGAATTCGATGATGGCGGCAGCTTGGATATAGCTCTCGTGGGCGTCGCTACCGCCGGAAACGCGGGTCGTGTCCGCATCGCCCAGCAGGCTCTTGAGCCTGAAGAATTCGCGGAAGGGTTTGTGCTTGTCACGCTTCACCAGGCCTCGGATGCTGCCCACATCGTTGGCCGTTTCGCTGATGTACTCGGCCACGCCTTCTTGGAACCACGAGCCGCCGCCGCCGAGGAACAGGCGGTTCTTGAAGATTTGGTGAGTGGCTTCGTGGATGTGAACCGAGGCGTTGATGCTCTGGTGGTAGGTCGCGTAGACGTCGCCGGTGGCAACGCCTCCAGAAGTGCTCATGGGGTTGCCGATCACCTTGGAGCACCAGTTGTGATATTGCACGGGCGTGACGAAGTAGAAGATGGGCAGCAAGCGCTGCTCGGGGATATCTTCGAAGGGGAAAATCGACCGGATGATCTCGTAGTTTTCGTCGAGTTTTTTGCCGAAACCGCGCGCGGTGCCTTTGCCCACGTTGGTGAGAATCAGGTAGTACTTGGTGCGCAGGGTGAAGAACTTGCTCTTCTCCTTGACCTTGTCCGGGGCGTCGCGTTCCCAGCGGCCGTTGGCTTCTGCTTTGGTCCAGTTGGCGTCGCGGATCGGACCGTCGTACTCCATGCAAGACTTGAGCCACTTCAGAATGGCCGGGCGGTCAACGGGGTTGAGAGACTTGGAGGTGTTGACCTCGACAGCGTAGCCGATCTTTTGAGTCAGGCCACAGAAGTGCAGCTCATGGCTGGTGATGCGTGTGCCTTTTTTTGTGCCGTGRATTCCGAGCCARCCGACSGGSACRAAGCCGAAGGGGCCYTCGAYGAATTCGCTCTCGTCAAAGGTGAGCGCGGGGCCTTCGCCATCCTCAGCGTCGGGGGAGTGCAGGTTGATCTCCATGAGATGCAGCACGTCCCTGGGTTCAGAAAACCGGAATTTGCCCTTGCCGAAGAAGAACAATTTGACGTCCAGTTGGGTCTCGCCGATCGAACCGGACCAGCGGCCTTGCAGTTGGCCTTTGGAGGGGCCTGCGACCGTTTTTAGGTCCTTGAGACCGCCCAGGTCGAGCTCTAGGCCGTGCTTTTCGTAGCTGAATAGGGTCTCTCGCTTGGCGACCGAGCTAGCGGCGAATGCCTGCGAGGAAGCCAGCAATACACCGGCGAGGAGGGTCAGCACCATGAGGGCTCGGGCGAATAATTGCATGGGGGCAGCTTAACTCCCAGGCCTGGGTGGCGGTGCCGTGGGATCCGAATTCCGGCGCTGTAACGGGTCTGTAGCGGTGATGTGTGGATCGGGCGAGCTCCGGGCGAGGGGGATGGGGCGAATTCTCTGGGGCCTGATATGCTACGGCCCAGTTCGCGGGCCGCTTTAGCCTCGCACTCTCCCCAAGCTCGACCCACGGGTCGAATTCAAACCGAACGCTTCGACCTCCATGGCCGCACGACAACATCTGACCGCCCCCGATCCCAAGGAAACGAAGTTCCCTAAGGGCATCCCTTTCATTGTGGGCAATGAGTTTGCCGAACGATTTAGCTTCTACGGGATGAAGGGCATCTTGATCATTTTCATGACCACGTATCTGCTCGGGCCCGAYGGCAAGGCGGCGAACATGGATCGTGAGGAGGCGCTCTCGACGTATCATACGTTTACGATGGGCGCGTATTTCTTCCCGATGATCGGGGCGTTGATCGCGGACATTTTCCTGGGTAAGTACAAAACCATTTTGTACTTGAGCCTGCTGTACTGCGTGGGGCATGGAAGTTTGGCGTTGATGGATGTGGCGCCGGAGCATTTTGGAATGGGCATGAAGCCGTTCATGTTTGCCGGTTTGATCTGTATCGCTATGGGGTCGGGAGCGATCAAGCCTTGCGTGTCCGCGCACGTGGGAGACCAATTCGGCCTTGGCAACCATCACATGTTGACCAAGGTATTCAACTGGTTTTACTTCTGCATCAACATTGGGGCGGCGACCTCGATGATCTTGACGCCGATCCTGCTGGAGAGCTTTGGGCCTTGGCTCGCGTTTGGCCTACCCGGGGTATTGATGGCGGTTGCAACCTTCCTGTTCTGGATGGGGCGCCATGTGTTTGTGCACGTTCCGCCCTCCGGAATGGAGAAGTTCATGGGAGAGGTATTGAGCCCCGAAGGTCGTAGGGCCGTCATCAACTTGATTCCCTTGTTCCTGATTTTCGTTCCAGTGTTCTGGGCGATCTTCGATCAAACGGGTTCCTCCTGGGTGCTGCAAACCGAGCAAATGAACCGGGTATTCTTGGGGCACAGTTGGTTGCCTTCTCAGGTACAGGCGGTGAATCCGATCCTTATATTGGTCGGCATTCCACTCTTCACCTACGTTCTTTATCCGCAGGTGGACAAGGTTTGGAAGCTCACGCCCTTGCGCAAAGTGGGTGTTGGTTTCTTGATTACCGCAGGTGCCTTTGCCATTTCCGCGGTGATCGAGACCCGGATTGTGGAAGGGTCGGAGGCGGTAATCACCAACCTTTGGGGAGCTCTTTCCATGGAGGCTAAAGAGGGGCTGACCATGCCTACCAAGCTGGGCAATATGCTCCAGATATTGAAGGCTAATGATTGGTCTGCAACTCAGATATCACCCTACTTGGTCGATATGCCCAATATAGGTTGGCAATTCCTGGCGTACCTTCTGATTACTGCTGGTGAAATCATGGTTTCGATCGTGTGTCTGGAGTTTGCTTACACGCAAAGCCCCAAGCGCATGAAGAGTTTCGTGATGGGCGTGTACATGCTTGGGATTTCGCTCGGCAACCTATATGTGGTCGGCGTGAACATGTTCATGGCGTCGTCCAGGGATGAAGCGGGCAATACGCCTTTGGACGGGGCCAACTACTTCTGGTTCTTCACTGCGCTGATGTTGGCGACGACTGTTGTGTATGTGATCTACGCTCAGTTTTATAAGGGGCAGACGTACATCCAAGGGATGGATAGTGCCCTGGCCAATGCAGAGTCCAGCGCGGAAGGAACGGACGTGCGGTAAGCGAGGGTGGGTGGTGCAGCGGATTATCCATCTACCTGCAAGAACGGCCACTCCCGGCGCAGCCGGGGG
>JAESRM010000336.1 GCA_016764635.1 Planctomycetota bacterium | reverse complement strand
ATCGAGGGCCTGGACCCGGCCGAAGTGGCGCGAGTTCAGGCCCCCGAAGCGAATCGAAGTTCGCGAAGTTAGCGCGGCCTCTAGTTGGCAGGCGCGCTCAAAGTTTCCATCAAGGTCTCCATGAGGTGCACAAGCGCGTCGATGCGCTTCTCCTGGATGATTTGACGGTGCACGATCTTCTCGACGACGGGGGGCAGTACAGCCTCACGCACGTAGTTGTTGATCATGTTGATCATTTCCATGCGGTCCGCATCGGGCAGCTTGTGGAAGTGATACTCGAACTTTTCGTCGAGGATGTCCTTGGTCACATCCATGCATTCGGATGCGATTTCGCCAGCGTTGTCGTTGTCGTGGCCGGAACGGAAAACTTCTCTCTTGTACTCGTGGAGCAGTTCCTGAAATTTTTTGTGCACGGAGTGTTTCCTTTGCAGGGAGGCGAAGCCTCAGGATTTAGGTTTGGTGTAGATGACTTTCGAGTGGAGACGCGGGCGGAAATCCGGGGTCGGGTCACCACTCGCTATCATTCTACAGAATCGAACCCATCGCAGGTGCCAGGGGGCGCAGTGCCCCCTAGAAGATTCACGAAGATTCACATTGGTCAAGAATGACCCCGAAATCAGTCCGGTGTGCCGATGCAAATCGACACGTTGTGCCCACCGAATCCCAATGAGTTGCAAAGTGCGTTGCGCACTTTCATCTCGCGGGCCGCGCCAGGAACGTAGTCCAGATCGCAGGCCGGGTCGGGGGTGGTGTAGTTGCGGGTCGGGTGCACGATGCCCGTGTGGATAGCGAGCGCGGTGAAGACCAGCTCCACTCCAGTGGCCGCACCGAGCAGGTGCCCAATCATGGACTTGGTCGATGAGATCGCCAGATTCGAAGCGTGTTCTCCGAACACGCTCTTGATGGAAGTGGTTTCGATCGAGTCGTTGAAGGCGGTGCTCGTACCGTGGGCATTCACGTACTGAATGTCCTCGGGGTTGAGACCCGCGTGGCGCAAGGCTTCCTTGTAGGCGCGCGCGGGGCCAGCACCATCGGCTTTGGGGGCCGTGATGTGGAACGCGTCGTCCGTGGAGCCATAACCTTTCACCTCGGCGTAGATTCGTGCGCCACGGGCCTTGGCCCGCTCGTACTCCTCAAACACCAAGAGTCCAGCGCCTTCCCCCATCACAAAACCGTCGCGATCCTTGTCGAACGGGCGCGAGGCCAATTCGGGAGCGTCGTTGCGAGTGGAAAGTGCCTTGGCCGAGCCGAAGCCTGCCATGGACAAAGGAGTGATGGCCGACTCGGATCCGCCGGTCACGCAAACATCCACATCTCCCAGCTGAATCGCGCGCCAAGCCATGCCGATGGCATGGCCAGCAGACGCACAAGCGCTGGTGGTCGTGAATGTTGTGCCCATCAAGCCATGCTTGATAGCGACCTGACCGCTGACGGCGTTCCCCATGATACGGGGAATGAAGTGCGGGCTGACCCTTCTGGGGCCACGGTCCATCAGGACTTGTTGTTGCTCAATGATGCCCGTGATGCCACCGATACCGGTGGCAATGATGGTGCCGAAGCGCTCGCGCTCCAACTCCGTGCATTCTTTGATATTTTCAAGACCCGCATCCTTGAGGGCTTCTGTAGAAGCCATCAATCCCCACATGGTGAAGGGATCTAGTTTGCGGGAATCCTGACGGGTGAATCCGTGGTCTTCGGGGTTCCAGTCAACCTGGGCCGCGATTTTGGCCACGTGCTCACTCACATCAAAGCGGGTGATTGTGGAAACTCCATTCTCACCCGCATTGATACGCGGGAGGGAATCCTGAACGTTGAGGCCCAGGGCATTGACGGTGCCCAAGCCTGTGATGACGACGCGTCGCATGGCGGCTTGTATAGGGTGACTGGGGCGCCGAAGCGCCCCACTGCCTTATGCGGGCAGTTTCTTGGTGATGTAGCTGACGGCCGTGCCGATCGTTTGGATCTGCTCAGCGTCTTCGTCGGGAATGGTGATTTCGAAGGCATCTTCGAATTCCATTACGAGCTCCACCGTGTCCAGGCTGTCTGCGCCCAGGTCGTTGATGAAAGAGGTTTCGGTAGTGACCTTGTCGGCGGTAGCGCCCATTTGGTCACAGACGATTTTGATCACGCGTTCTTCGATAGTTTGATTCGACACGTCTGGGTTCTCCAATAGATCTCAGATAGAAATGAGTCAGGCCCGGTGGGCGAACAATTCGCCCATAGGAGGAAGCTCTGGTTTGTTAGAGGCTAAGCCCTCCATCGATGACCAGGGTCTGACCAGTGATATACCCGCCGGCAGGGCCGGCAAGGAATGCTACGGTTTGCGCAATGTCGTCCACATTGCCCATGCGCTGCAACGGGATCGAGCCCACCAGGGCTTCCCGGCTGGAGTCGTCCAGCGCAGCTGTCATGTCGGTGTCGATGAACCCGGGCGCAATGGCGTTGACGCACACATTGCGACTGGCGAGTTCTTTTGCCACGGAGCGGGTCATGCCCAATACGCCAGCTTTCGAAGCGGCGTAGTTGGCTTGCCCAGCGTTGCCCATGATGGCGACGACCGACGAGATGTTGATGATGCGGCCCGAGTTCTTCATGAGCGGGCGCGTGGCGGCCTTGATGAAGTTCCAGGTGCCCTTGAGGTTGACGCCGATGACCGAGTCGAAGTCGTCTTCGCTCATGCGCATCAGGATTTGGTCACGGGTGATGCCCGCGTTGTTGACCAGAATGTTGGGCCCGCCCATCTCTTTGGAGATGAGCTTGACCAGGTCCGCCACAGCGGAGGTGTCCGCCACGTTGACACCGAAGGCCTGTGCGCCCGGGGTCAAATCGTTGCACGCCTTGGCGCTGTCCTCAGCGTTCTCCACGCGGGAGGCCACGCAAGCTACCTTCGCACCCATTCCAGCCAGGGTCAGAGCGATGGCGCGGCCGATGCCACGGCTGGCGCCGGTGACGAGTGCGGTTTGGCCCGCGAGGGGCTTGTTGGAGTCTTGGGAAGCGGTCAAAGCGGTCTGGGGGTGGGTTTGAGGAGGTGCAAGATAGCCATCGGGCCCGCCTCCCTGCAACCTTTGGCTGAGGAAGAGTGAGCAATCGGCCTGCTAGGCCCCTAGGGCCTGCAATTCTGCGGGGGTTGCCACGGAGATCACCTGGGCGTCTCCGTCGATTTTACGCATGATTCCAGCCAGAATGGTACCCGGCCCGGGTTCCAGGAAGGTCGAAACCGGGTTTTCGGAGGCGCCTTCGCCCTTGCCGAGAGCCCAATTCATGGAGCGTTCCCACAGGACGGGGGCGCACACTTGGGTGGCCAGTTGGTTCTTGAGCGTCTCGGGGTCCTTAGAGGGCCGTGCGGTGACGTTGGAGAGCACCGGGATGCGGGCTTCCGACATGGGGACCTCGTCCAGGGCGGCTTTCAGGCGGTCCGCAGCGGGTCGCATGCACTCGGAGTGGAATCCGCCGGCGACGACCAGTTTGCGGGTACGGCGCACGCCGTGCTCTTTGGCTGCATCGGCGGCGGCCTCGAGACCTGAGAACTCACCGGAGAGGATGACCTGGCCGGGTGCATTGAGATTGGCGACCTGGCAGATGCCCTTATGAGCCCCCACCGCGGCCAACGTGGCTGCTTGTTCTTCGCTGGCGCCCATCAGGCTCAGCATGCCGCTAGGCATTGCGTCGGCGGCGTCCTGCATGGCCGAGCCGCGCAGGCGCACCAGGCGCAGGCCATCAGCGAAGGTCAACACGCCAGCGGCCCACAGGGCCGTGTACTCGCCCAGGGATAGGCCGGCCGCGAAGGGTGCAGCGCTAAGGTCGAGACCTTGGGATTCCAGGACGCGCAGGATCGCGACACCCGTCGTGAAGATGCCGGGTTGGGCGACGTCGGTGCGGTTGACCCTATCGCCGGAGGACCAACAGGCTTCGCTCAGGGAAAAGCCAAGGACCTCGTCCGCCTCGGCCCAAGTGGCTTTGGCAATGTCAAAAGCCTCGGCCCAGTCTTGGCCCATGCCTTCGAATTGGGCCCCTTGACCGGGCAGGATCAGCGGGGTGCCGTTCATCGTTTCTGTGATAGTCATAGCAGTGTTTCTTAGGGTCTACCAGCGCATCAGGGACGCGCCCCAGGTCAAGCCCGCACCGAARGCCACCATRACCACGAGTTTGCCYTTGACGAAATSSCCWMSSMRSKCGCCGGCCAGGCAGTGGTCGTTTTCGGCAGCAAGATAAAGGTGAGCGAGGAAATTCAAATTTGGGCCTTCCGGCGGTCGGTGAACTTAAGTGGCAGCCCCAGATTGACCGGAATGTAGAGATCAAATGAGCGGTGATTCGGTAATCTTTGACCAGCGTTCATTTGTAGTAGCGTTCAAGATCACTGCTGCGCAGCAGGCCAAAAATACCGTCAATTCCATCAATTTGTTCGGACTGAACGTAAACCCCTCCGCTGCCCTGGGCGATCATTAATTCATAAGCTTCATCCAGGGTTGCTAGTGAACCAATGCGACTGAGCGTTAACAATTGCAAAGGCAATTCATTGCTGCCTGGTAGTTTTAGTAAATCGATAATTTGAGGACCGCTAAGACCTTGTTCAGGTGGATTGGGCGGGTAGGCTTTTTCGGTTTCAGTCGCGCTCTTTTGTTGGAGGTTTTCCAGCTGCGCAGCCAATTCACTATGCAGCAGTGCTGCAACCGGTTGCTTGCCGTCATGAAGCAGTGTCCAACGCGTATCTGAGGCGATTAGTCGCTCTACTTTATCTATTTCGATCAAGTGATGTTGTAGCTCAAAGCTCTGTTCCACGGCGGATAGCACCGCCACCTCACGTAGACTCCTGTGCATAGCAGTGACTTCAAAACGTACCCCGCGGATACGCAGCAGCTGGTGAAATACCGACTCTTTATTAAACCCAACTCGGCTAACCAGGCCAGCGGTGACAATACCAATCATGCCTGGCAGCAATATATTGGTACTACCGCCCATCTCTAACAGGGTAACCAGTGCGGTCAAAGGTGCTTGTAGGGTTGCCCCCATCATCGCAGCCATCCAACAGCAGGCCAACGCA
>JAESRM010000335.1 GCA_016764635.1 Planctomycetota bacterium | reverse complement strand
TGTTCGATGAGAACGAAAGTGGGGGCGACTACACCTACAACGACGGAACTGAAGAATTCGAATTCGTCGGAGTGGGCCTAGGTACACACGACAAGGGTTACTTCCACGGCAACGCGGGTCTCTCGATCATCATCAACGAGGATGGCAACGACTTTCAGGTCTTTGGACCGGGCGGTGCGGAGAACGATTCGAGTGGCGTCAGCTACCGCCAGCTTTTGATCGATTCAGGGGCTTTGGATATCGAAGGCATGGCGGACATGCGTCAGTCTGAAAGCAGCCATGACCACACGACTGTTTTGGAAATCGACGTGGCGTTGCTGGGGCAAGCGGGCTTGTTCCCGGAGAACGGACTGCTCTATACCGCCCACTACGGCATGGAGGATGGCACCGAAGCCAAGGGCGTGCTGCTCAAGAACGGCAGCGAGTTGGCCGGTCGTTTGACCGTGGCCTGCGAAGGCTCGATCTATATCCAAGGCGACTACAACACGGTGGACAAGCAAGGCGCTTCGGTCATCGGGGACGCGGTCAACCTGCTCTCGAACTCATGGGATGGTTCCAAAACCCCCGGCTCTTTGCCGGCGGCTACGGAAACCACCTACAACTGCGCGTTCATCACGGGCAACTATGAGTCGGAGGGCGGCCGCTACAACGGGGGCCTCGAAAACCTCCCGCGCTTCCACGAGAACTGGCGCAACATCAACTGCAACATCACAGGTTCCTTCGTGAACACTTGGGACAGCGCCTACGCCACCGGCGATTGGCGCTACGGCTCGGACCGCTACAAAGCCCCGCGCCGCAACTGGAGCTACGACACCGACTTCAACCAAGTCGGAAGCCTACCGCCCTTCACGCCCATGGTTGTGAACTCACGCCAAGTCGTGAGCTGGTAAGCCGAACGCTTTTCCCCCCACGAGTCGGGGGGAAAGGTTTCTCTGGATGGAGATGGGAGCTGCAAGGTCTTGATCGCCTTGCAGCTCCTTTGCGTTGGTGCCCAGTTGCGGCAAAAAAAGGCGCCCCGGCCACGATCTTGATGACCGGGGCCGGGGCGCCTTGTGGGTTCCCTTTAGGACTACTGGAACTGCACGGACAAGCCGTCGGTGAAGTTCGAGGTGCTCACTAGCACGGTGTCGCGGTACCAGCACTGGAAGTTCCAGGTTTGGCCGGCGAGCACGGGTTGGGCCGGGTTGGTGGGCATGTTGGTCAGATCCAACTGCAGGGAGATGCTGCCCGAGGCTCCGGTGAAGCGCACCTGGGAGGGTGCGTTGAGGCGAGCTAGGCTACCGCCCAAGCATAGGTTGCCCATGGAGCCGGGGGGGGAGGCGATCAGGCCTTGTCCCGTGGCTGCCAGGAAGTAAGCGAGCTTGCCCGAGGGCAGTTGATCCGCCACCAGGGTCAGGTTGTTGTCGCTTGCCGTGGTGGAGCCTTGGCCCGAAATCAGCGCCGGCAAGCCGGTGGAGTTGGACACGTTGGGGGAGCAGTAGATGGTCATCGTTCCGCCGGAGCAGTCCGTTTCCGTGATGCGCAGGTCGTCGATAGCGGCCTCCACGATCGAACCGGAACCCAGGTCGCCCACGCGGAAGCGCAAACGCACCTGGTTCGAGGGCGTGACATAGTCAGCCACCGCGAAGGAGTGTTGGTACCAGCCGCCAGCGGCCTGCAGGTTGCCCGGAGCGAGTGTTTCCACGTTGACCCAGTTGCTGCCGTTGGAGGTGATGTCCACGAACATGGAATCGTCCACGGCGTTGTTGCCGTTGTTCACGTACCAGCGCCAGTACTCGATGCGTGCGTCCGGGTTGGCAGCTAGCATGAACACGGGGGAGAGCAGGGTGGTGGTGCCACCGTCCACGTCGTTGGTGCCCACGCTGTCGCCGTTGTTGGCTTGTCCGGTGAACCAGCAGTCCGTGCCGGCGGCCGTGTGGTCGTCGCCGGGTTGGGCGTCGGATGCGTTGGGGTTGCCGCGGGTCCAGATTCCGGTGGTGGCGTCGTCGCCAGCCGCGCCGGAGGTCCAGCCGCCTGTGGATTCCATGTCGTACACGGCCAAGTCAGCACTGCCAAAGCCCACCAGGGAGCTGTAGGTGCTGGACGGTGCCGCCGCCGGGGCGCTCCAGTTGAGGCCGGAGGTGCTGTCGGCGGAGATGTACCAGTCCACCGAACTTCCGCAGGCCAAGGCCGGGAAGTCCACCGTGTATTGGTCGCCGCTCACGTGGGTCAAGGGAATGCTGATCGCACCCGCGCCCGCATCGTAGATCAAAGCAGCCGAGCCGGGCGCCAAGAGGCCAGGGGTCGCTTCGGTGATCGTCACGTCCAAGTTGATGCCGTTGGGATCGATCAGGCTAGGGACTCCGCCCACTACAGCCACGTCCAACTGGGGATCGCCGGCGTACAGCACGAACATGCCGCGCTCCAGGTCACTGCAGACCACAACGCCGCTGGGGAAGTACGGGTAAACGCTCCACATGCCGTTGAAAGTGTCGCCGTCGTCGGAGGGACGCGTGTCGAAGTACGCGACCTCTTGCGGGTTCAGCGGGTTCGCAGCGTAGTCAAAAATGCGCAGCCCACTGGTGTAGTTGGCCGCGAAGATCAAGCCGTTGTGCGTGTACAGGTTGTGCCCAATGGCTTGGTTGCCGTTGGTGAACGAACCCTGGGTGACCGGGTTGTTCAGGTTGGACACGTTGATGATGTGCGTGGTGGTCGGCAGGGAGCCATCCTCATCCAGCTCATCGCCCAGGTAGAAGTAGTTGCGGTCCTCGGACAGCCAACCCTGGTGGGAGTAGGCCGGATTCGAGTAGAAAGCTTCGCCCATGATCACCGGGTTGGACTTGTTGGTCACGTCCACGATGGTCAAGCCCGTGTTGCCGTAGCCGCCGTTGAAGCCGGCGCAGCAGAAGGCCACTTGCTTGCCCGCGTAGGGGCCAGAGGTGTAGGTGACGATCTGTGCGTCGTGCACGTACTTGGTGTTCCACTGCCCAACGAAGACCGGAGCGGCCGGGTTGGCGTTCAGGTCGTACATGCGCAGGCCGTTGTTGCCTCCGCCCGTGCGATAAAGGAAGCCGCTGTCCTCGTCGATCACGATGTTGTGTGTGGCATCATCACCGGCGCCGTTCACGGTACCCACCAGGCTCACCTGGCCGGAGTCCACGTTGTCCAGATCGATGATTTGGATTCCGCCGCCGTCCTCGTTCACCGCATAGGCGTAGTGATCGTAGATCTTGATGTCGCGCCACAGGCTATCGGGGCCGTTGATATAGCCGATCTGCAGCGGGTTGCCCGGGTCGGTCAGGTCGAAGAACGCGGTGCCCGAGTAGGTGCCGATGATGGCGATCTCGCGACCGGTGGGGGAAACGTAACCCCAGCAATCGTTCGCGGATTGGGAGCTATCGATCTGGTTCAAGGGGATCCACGAGAGCAGCTGAACGCCGTTCGAATCGAAGGTCGAGCCTTGGAATACCTGGCCGCCACCTAGGGCGCCTGCCAGGGCATTCTGGGGCACACTGCGCCGGAAGCCTTGGCCGGTGATGGGGGCTACGCGATCCAAGATCTTGGGATCGTCTTCGTGGGCCACAAGGGGTGCGGTAAGGGAGCCCAGGATGAGGGCGCCCAACACACAGGCGGGGAGAGAGTTTCGCATGGGTGGGGTGGAGAGAGTCTGAGAGAGTGAACCGGGGCCCTAGGGGCTCCAGCTGTGCCCTAGAAGTATAGGGTACTGGTGAGATTGCGGATCAGCGAGGTGACGGTGTCGCCCAGGGGGCGGGCACCGGGGAGCCCTGAAGGGCCCTCAAGAAGGCCAGGAGATCCGACCGTTGCTCCTTAGTGAGACCGAGCGGCTTCAGAATTTGTTCCTGGTGATGGCTCTGACCCACGGAATTTTCACGCGTGTCGTAGAAATCCACCACATCCTCGAGGGTTTCGAACTGACCCTGATGCATATAGGGAGCGCGCTCGACCAAGTTACGAAGGGACGGGGTTTTGAACTCGCCCCACTGCTCCGAGCCCGTCTTGAGGCGCTCCGTGCGCTGGGCGCGCTGGCCTTCGGTGTGGTCGCTGAAGGCCCCACCCGCCCGGAAAATGCTCTTTTGCAGCACGGGGCCGTCGGCGTAGCGCCCCGGATCCAAGGGCTCGCCCCCGAGCAGGGGCGGGGCCCCCGTATTGTGGAATTCCCCATCGGAGAAGCGTGGGCCGGAATGGCACACCACGCACAGGGCCGGGCCGGCGAACAGGTCGAAGCCCCGGGCGGCGGCCTCGCTCCAGCCTTCGACCGGGCCCCCGTTGCCCTCTTGCAGGGCGCGCACCTTGAGGTCGAAGGGCGCCGGCCCACTGATCAACTTGGTTTCATAGGCTGCCAGGGCCTTGCCCACGTTGCTGAAGATACGGTTGATGGTTGTGCGGTCCACCTCGGCCATGGCGGCCCATGCCGCGCTAGCCGTAGCGCGTTTGCCCCCCGGATCCGCACCCGCCGGCAAGCCATGGGCCGGAAAGCGCGCCCCATCCGAAAGGTCGGGCAGCTCGCCAAATATCGCCCGGTAGTCCTGGGCCAAATCGTCCGTCGCCGCCACGTGATGCGCAATCGCCAAACGATCTCCACCCATCTCCGCCGGATGCTCCAGGGGCCCCAGCGCTTGACTCCAAAGGCTATCCATCTTGCCGCCCCAGCCAAACCAGTGCCCATAGGCCACATTGAGCAGGGTGGGGGCGTGGCGATTCACGTCACCCTCGCCGTGGGACAAACTGCGCACATCCGAAAACCCATGGGTGAAATCATGGCACGAAATACACGAGCGCGTGCCCTCACCCGAAAACTGCATTTCCCCAAATAAACGCAATCCAAATTTCGCAGCCGCTTCGTCCTGCGAAACCCGATTGGTCAAGTCCTCAGCCGGCAAAGCCTCATCCACAAAGCCCCCGGCCTTCTCCAGGAAAGCCAAGTCCGCCGCAGACAGGGGCAAAGTCGCCGGCCCGCCCCCGCAACCCTGCAAGGCCAACACCACGCCCAAAACCCCACAACCCAACCAAGCACCTTTCATTTTCCAATCAAGCGGACACACC
>JAESRM010000223.1 GCA_016764635.1 Planctomycetota bacterium | reverse complement strand
CTCCTGAGCATTGGACCATCGCACGGAACGTCATGCGCGGTGAGCAGCAGTACTCAATGCTCGCCCACCACGGCGGCACCAGGACGATCGAGGGGAACATCTACGAGCCCACGGGTCAGAACATTGACCAATTCCTTGAGGACCAAACAACCGGAGTACCCGCATGAGCGAACTTGCAAACAGATCTGAGCATGGCTTCAGCCGTGGATCCTTCCTGACCGTGAAGCCTGGCTGCGCGGTCAGGGATGAAAGTGGCAGAGTGATCTTCCGCGCCGGCCATGAAGTGGACCCTGAGCATCCTCTCTTCAAGGCGAACCCTGAGCGCTTTGTCTGGATGAACCGCCGCGTCTACGAGACCGTCACGGGGTCTAAGCCCAAGCGAAAGGGCAAGGCTAAATGAGCGTCCGCTTCGGAGTGGTCGACCTGATGACCGTGGACGACTTGCGCGTGGCGTCGAATGCTTCTTATGGAGAGGACCTGCCTGCGGATTACGAGACCACCACGCTCACGCCGATCATCAAGGAGATCTCCAGCATGGCCGCCGACAATTCGGTGAAATCGACCACCGCGAGCCAGCTATCCTCCCAGGCTTCCTGCAGCGCGGACAACGGTGTCCAGGAAGTCGCGGAAATGACCAAAGCCATGGACGCCATCGGCGAATCCTCGGCCGACATTTCGAAGATCATTACGGTCATCGATGGGATCGCCTTCCAAACCAACCTACTGGCCCTAAACGCTGCCGTGGAAGCGGCAAGGGCTGGAGAAGCGGGTCGCGGGTTTGCGGTCGTTGCGGAAGAGGTCCGCACCCTGGCCATGCGTAGCGCCGAAGCCGCTAAAGACACTGCAGTCAAGATCTCGGAAGCCACCAGTCGAGCCAAGCACGGAGGAGAGATCGCCACGCGCGTAAATTCAGCCCTGCAGGCCATTGCTGAGTCCACCCAGGGTGTTGACTCTATCCTCACCGAAATCGCTGAAGCCTCCGCCCACCAGGAGCGAGCCATGGGCGAGATAAGCCAAGGCGTGTCCGATCTGGATGAATCCACCCAGTCCAATGCTGCCAGCGCGGAAGAGCTGGCCGCCTGTGCCGAAGAATCCGCCGCCCAAGCGGTCACCCTCAGAAACACCATCGCGCGATTCAAATTCCAGGAGGGCGCCCGGCCATCCATGGCGCATGCCCCCCCCATTCAATCCGCTACGTCCGCTAGTCAAACTCGTCCGAAGGTGAATGTAGGCCCGAGCTCCGGGTTTGCTGAACATCCGATAATGGATGACTCTCACCTCCTAGAAGACTTCTAGGTATCGATCTGAGGCGCGCCCCAAGGTTCTTGCGAATCGAATGAGGGAGCAGGCTCTGTTTTCACGCTATGGATATAGCGCCCTGCATGCCCAGGGGGCTGAGAGCATCAATCCTGCCCCCTGGGAGAACGGCATAGCCCGTTTTTCCAGGTCCTTTCACCCCGGCACTCCTTGTGCCTTGCGAAATCATGAGTCCCTCGCCGGAACCCTTATCGGATGCTTCATGCGCCAGCGCGTCTAGAGCATCCCTCTGTCATCAGGTCATGATGGTGCGCCCCGCCCGCTTCGGGTGGAACCGGGAAACCGCGGGCTCGAACAAGTTTCAGGTCGCTGCGGCCGATGCTGAGGCGAACATGATTCATGAAGAGGCTCTTAGGGAATTCGACTCCCTCAAAGAGGCCTTGGAATCCGCTGGAGTGCATGTGCATGCCTTCGACGACAATCTGGTGCCCGCCACCCCGGACTCTATTTTTCCCAACAACTGGGTGAGCTTCCACGCCGATGGCTCCGTGATCCTCTACCCCATGCACGCCGCCAACCGCAGGGAAGAAGTGCGTGCCGARTGGATCGAGGACTTGCAGAAGGCCCTGGGCGTGACCTGGGTGCGCCGCATCGACCTGCGGCCCCTGTGCGACCAGGACCAATTCCTGGAAGGCACCGGCAGCCTGGTTTTGGACCGCCCCAACAAAGTGGCCTACGCCGCCCTCTCCCCGCGCACGACCCGCGGGGCCCTCGACGCCTTCGCCAAGGTTTCTGGCTACACGATCCACGCCCTGCGCACATCCGTCGAAGGCCACCCCGTCTACCACACAAACGTCATGATGAGCCTGGGCCAGAGCCACGCCGTCGTTTGCCTGCAAGCCATGCCCAACCGGCGCGAGCAGCAGGACTTGCTGGACAGCCTGCAAGCCAGTGGGCGCCAGGTCCTCGAGATCGATCGGGATCAGATGCTCAACTTCGCTGGCAACCAAATCACCCTGGCCAACCGCGCCGGGGACCCGGTGATCGTGATGTCCAAGCGTGCCCTGGCCTGCCTGCGCCCCTCCCAGGTCCGCGAAATGGAGGGCCACGGCCAGATTGTCGCCCCCTGCTTGATGACCATCGAGCACCACGGTGGTGGCAGCGCACGCTGCATGGTGGCTGAAATAGCCACGCCGGAGGCCCACGGGCCTTCCTGAGCGAGCGACCCTTTAGGCTGGGAAAGGAACGGCCAGCGGGACGCCCCGCCGCGCCCTGCTAAACGGGTTTGGGCAAGATTGGGGCCGGGAAGCTACACTGCCTGCGCGCGATTCCCCGCGCAGTCCTGTCCCATTCGATCGAACATGAAAACTCCCATGCTTCGCCTGACCGCAACTGCCCCCTTTGCGCTGGTTTTCCTCGCCGCCTGTGGCAGCGACCTTAAGGCCCCCGCTTCCGTTCCGCCGCCCGCTGTCAACTTCGCCCCGTCCAGTGGCGTCGTGCCCCTGCCCAGCGACCTTTTGTACTCCGGCACCACGGACCTGACGCTCAGCATCCCCGGCGTCGACGATGGCTCCAACCCGGCCGCTACCCCGCCGGAGATCGCCCTCTCCGCCATGGACGGTTGGTCCACGAGCGCGCCCTTCACGATCTCATTCAACACGCCCCTGGACGCGCTCACTGTGACCGCGGGCACCACGGTGCGCTTGTTTGAAGTCACCTTGGACACGGGCGTTTCCCTTGTCGGCGGCCCGGTTGATACCGTGGTCGGCGAGCTGGTTGCGACCACGGACTTCACCGTGGGCATGGCTCCCGAGGTCGAAACGAACGACATGTCGATTCGCATCTACCTGGAGAAGCCGCTCAAACCGGCGACCTCTTATATGTGGGTGCTGACCAACGGCATCACGGACATGGATGGCACGCCCTGCGAGAAAGTGGGCGAATACCTGCTGGCTTCGTCCCTGGTGGCCTTCGATCCCGGCGCCCCGATCGCCGCTTTGCAAGGCCTGGTGGGAGCCCAACTGGCCGCCGCCGTGGGCGAAGGCATGGTGCGCGATGACATCATCATGACCAACGTGTTCACCACGCAAGGTGTGGACCAGGTCCTGCTGACCTTCGCAGCCATCTCGGCCGGTCAAGAGGCCGCTGTTATCGCTGCCCTTTGCGCCGGCCTGCCCAGCGGCTGCGTGGGTGAAGGCACCGCCGTCGACCCGAACAACACCTCGAGCTTGCTCGTCAACATGCCCTCCGTCATCACTACGGCGGATGCTTTGGGCGCAGGCCCCGGCTTGGCAGATATCTACACCGGCGACTTGGCCGTGCCCTACTACCTGACCGGAGTGGCCAACCCCTCGGACACCGCTGGGGTCATCAATACCGATCCCCTGACGGAACGCATCCAGGCGCGCTTCAACTTCTTGCCCGCGCCCTTGGTCGATGATCACCATGTGACCAGCACCAACGTGCTGGCGGCGACCACCGCTTCGGAGGTCATCCCGGTCTTGATCGCCGTGCCCAACGTCGCCAGTGGGCAGGCCAAGCCCCCCGGCGGCTGGCCCGTCGTGGTCTTCCAACACGGCATCACCGGCAACCGCACCAACATGCTCGCCATCGCCGACGCCTTTGCGTTCGCCGGCATCATGGTGGTCGCCATTGACCTGCCCCTGCATGGTTACACCACCACCGCAGACCCGGTCATCTTCGCCGGTTACGACGCCGCCCAACCGGGCGCCCGTGAGCGCATCTTCGGCCTGGACCTGCTGGACGCCCTGGGCGCTGCCGGTCCGGACGGCACCGTGGACCCCTCGGGCTCGCACTTCATCAACCTGACGAACCTTTTGGTCACCCGGGACAACCTGCGCCAGGCCAGCAGCGACCTCTTGCACCTGACCAGCCAACTGGCCAGCCTGGACTATGACGGCGGCGGCGCCGATGTGGACGCAGCGCGCTTCCACTTTGTAGGCCACTCCCTGGGCGGAATCGTGGGCATCCCCTTCCTGCGTTTGGCCAGCGGAAACTTCCAGTCCGCCACCCTGGCCATGCCGGGTGGAGGCATCGCCAAGCTGCTGAACGGCTCCGATTCCTTCGGACCGCGCATCCGCGCCGGCCTGGCCGCCGCGGGCGTTGTCGACGGAACCGCGGACTTCGAAGGCTTCCTGTGGGCCGCCCAAACGGCGATCGACAGCGTGGACCCCATCAACCATGCCGCCACCCTGGCCGCTAGCGGCCTTCCGATCCACTTTATCGAAGTGGTCGGCGGCGGCGCCGGCGGCGGGCTTCCCGACGCAGTGGTGCCCAACTCGGTCGCCCTGGCCCCCCTGGCGGGCAGCGAGCCCACCATCACGGCCCTGGGCCTGGCGGACATCATCGTGGACACGGTCAACGGTGGCGGCATCCAGGGCGTGGTGCGCTTCATCGAAGGCGACCACTCCTCGATCCTGGACCCCACCGCCAACGCGGCCGCTTTCACCGAAATGCAGACTCAGACGGTCGAATTCGTGGTGACCTCCGGCACATCCCTGACCCTGGTGGACGAGACGGTCATCGATACGACCCCCTGATCCCGCCCCCACACGCCAAACAGGCGCCGCCCGGCCCTTCGATTGCCTTCGAAGGGACCGGGCGGCGCCTTTTTCGTGGCGTAAGATTCCATCCGATGCGCCGGACAATTAGCCTAGGGCGACAGCGACCCGGGGGGGACGCGGAGGGCGCCGATCCAGCAGAGTGCAGGCCAAGCCTGGACCGCGGGCATTGTTTGCATTCCGGGCCACGACCACCCCACCGGCGCCG
>JAESRM010000334.1 GCA_016764635.1 Planctomycetota bacterium | reverse complement strand
GGCCCACAAGGACTTCTCCATCAAGAACCCCAACCGGGTGCGCTCGGTCCTGGGCGCCTTCGCCATGGCCAACCCCACAGGTTTCCACCAGGCAGACGGCGCCGGCTACCAGCTGATCGCCGACGCCGTGCTCGAACTGGATAAGTTCAATCCCCAGATTGCCTCCGGCATCGTGCGCGCCTTCAACAGTTACCGCCGCTACGACCAGGCCCGCCAGGACCTAGTCTTCGCCCAGCTCCAACGCATCGCAGCCACCGAAGGCCTCTCGAAGAACACCTCCGAGATCGTCGGCCGCGCCCTTAAGAGCTAACCGGGGATACGGAGCCGTAGCAAAAAACCCCGCTTTCTCCCATCCTACGTTTCGGCCTAGCCTGCGCGTAGGAAGGGAGAAAGCGGGGTTTTTTGCTACGGCTCCGTATCCCCGGTTAGCTCTTGTCCAGGGGCTCCTGGTCCGTTGCGTGGGGACTCCCCCCGGTATTCCCCGGTCCCGGGCTTCCGATGGGGCCTTCTTGAGGCTATCCTCTCGGCCTCACCACCCCGGTTTTCAGGCACCCTCCCTAGACCCANCCCATGTGCGGATTCATTGGAATCTTTGGCCCCGACGGCACGGACGTCGCTGATGAGATCTACGAAGGTCTCCTCGCGGTCCAACACCGCGGCCAAGATGCAGCAGGCATCATCACTTTCACCGATCGCTTCAACGTCAAGAAAGGCTTTGGCCTGGTCGCTGAGGTCTTCAACGAGGCCAACATGCAACGTCTGCGCGGCAACCTTGGCGTGGGGCATGTGCGCTACCCCACCGTGGGTGGCGGCACGGACGAGGACGCCCAGCCTTTCCACCATACCTTCCCCCTGGGTGTGGCCATGGCGCACAACGGCAACGTGACCAACTTCGTGGAACTGCGCACCAAGCGTTTTTCCGCGACCGGCACGCGCCTCAACTCGGATTGTGACCTGGAGGTCCTGCTGTACGTATTCCAGCAAGCCCTGGCAGAGCGCTTCCACGAGAAGAAAGGTTCTATCGATAAGGACGACGTCTTCTACGCGGTCAAGCGCGTCTACGAAGATGTGAAAGGTGCCTACTCCGTCTGCGCAACGATCGCGGACCTGGGCATGGTCGCCTTCCGCGATCCTTACGGCATCAAGCCCATCTGCTTCGGCGAGAAGACCACCGCCGCCGGCAAGTCCTTCGCCTGCGCCTCAGAAAGCGTCGTGCTCGACGTGAACGGCTACAAACGCACCCTAGACATCGGACCCGGCGAAGCCGTCTTCGTGGGGCAAGACCGCGAAATCGATCAACGCAAGGTCGACCCGCAAACCCACCGTCCGTGTATCTTCGAGCTGGTCTACTTCGCCCGCCCGGACTCATTCCTGGACGATATCAGTGTTTACCGCACGCGCCAGCGYWKMGGWWMCGCCCTNWGCYSWGSMATSSWRSTYYKCMKACMTNCCYAMGCCCGACGTGGTCGTGCCCATCCCGGACTCCTCCCGCGACGCCGCCATGKCCATGGCYGAGCAAATGGGCATYAAGTACCGGGAAGGCCTGGTCAAGAACCGCTACATCGGGCGCACGTTCATTATGCCCAACCAGTCGGAGCGACGCACTTCGATCCGGCGCAAGCTCAACGCGATCCAGCTGGAGTTCAAGGGCAAGAACGTGCTGCTGGTCGACGACTCGATCGTGCGCGGCAACACCTCCAAGCACATCGTGGACATGGTCCGCGAAGCCGGCGCGAAAAACGTCTACTTCGCCGTAACCAGTCCGCCCCTGGTGGCCCAATGCCCCTACGGCATCGACATGGCCAGCAAGCGCGAGTTCATCGCCGACGGACGCACGGTAGAACAGGTCGCCGAACGCCTGGGCGTGGACAAACTCATGTACCTGGACCGCGAAGCCATGAACGAAGCGGCTCGCATTGGAAACCCCAAGGTCAAGTCCTTTTGTAACGCCTGTTTCAACGGAGAATATCCCACCCCGGATGTTTCCGTCGAGTCACTCAAGGCCATCGAGGTCGAGCGCGTCGCCAACCGGGACAATGTGCCCGATCACGTCTAGGACCTGATTCGTGCGCGTTCTGCTCACTTCCCCCGTGTTCCCGCCCGACCTGGGAGGCCCGGCCGTTTACGTGCCGTCCCTGGGTCGGTTCCTCGTGGAGCGCGGGCACCAGGTCCAGGTCGTGGCCTTTTGCAGTGAGGACGATCCACAGGGTTTTCCGTTCGAGGTGCACGCCATCCCGCGCGGGCCCCTGCCCGTTCGTTACCTGAAAGCCTTCTGGCGAGTATGGTGCCAGGCCAAGCACGTGGACGTGGTCTACGTGAACGAACACCTGGCCCTATTGCACGTTTTGGCCGCGCGCCTGCGCTTCAAACCGGTTGTGATCCGCATCATGGTCGATGGCGCCTGGGAGATCGCGCACCGCAAGGGCTGGTGTGGCACCGATGACATTGTCACCTTCCAAACCAAGAGCTACGGCTTCAAGGTTGGCCTGACGCGCTTCCTGCAAAAGCGCTGGTGGGGCATGTGCAGCAAGATCATTTCCTGCTCCGAATTCCTGCGCCAAATCCTCGTGCAGCACCACGGCCAAGCCCCTGATAAGGTGCAGAAAATATTCAACGCCTACCACGGCCCGGCGGTGGAAGACGTGACCGAGACCCGCGACGAAGCCCGCGCAAAACTCGACCTGCGCATCGACAAGCGCTACCTGCTCACCATCTGCCGCCTGATGGTTTGGAAGCGCGTGGACGGCATCATCGAAGCCCTCAAAGGCCTGCCCGAGGACGTGGAATTGCTCGTGGCCGGCGATGGTGACATGGAGGACGAGTGGCGCGCTTTGGCCAAGCAGCGTGGCCTCGAATATCGCGTCCATTTCCTGGGTAATGTGCCCCACGCGCAGATTCCCCTCTACATCCGCTCCGCCGATATATTCGTGCTCAACTCCGAGTACGAAGGCCTGTCCCACACCCTGCTCGAAGTGCAGGCCCTGGGCACGCCCATGGTCGCCAGCGGCGTCTGCGGCAACCCGGAAGTGGTCGAAGACGGTATCACCGGACTGTCGGTCGATCCCCAGGATCCCGAAACATTGCGCAAGGCCTTGCAGCGCTTGCTCGATGATCCGCAACTGGGTCAGAGCTGCGTGGACAACGCGCTTGCCCGGGTTCCGCTCTTCACGCGCACTGGAACATTCAGCGAAGTCGAACAGATATTGAAGTCCGTGAGCGGCAAGGATTGATTCCATGGCAACGACCACCATCTATAAAATTGTCCCCGAGGCCTTGTGGGCTGAAGCTCAGGAGTCGGGCCTCTTTCAGGGCGCAGGCATCGACCTGCAGGATGGTTACATCCACTTCTCCACCGATAGCCAGATGAAAGAGACCGCGAGCAAGCACTTCGCGGGCCAGRCCGACCTCTTGTTGGTGGCGATCGACGTTCAAATCCTCGAGGGCCTGCTGCCGGGCAAACTCATCCATGAGCCTTCCCGGGGCGGGGACCTCTTCCCGCACCTGTATGCAGCGCTGCCCTTGGAGGCTGCATCTTGGGCCAAGCCCCTGCCCTGGCTCGCAAGCGGTGTGCACGAATTCCSGGCCTGCTAGGAGTGTGTCGGGGATAGAGGGTTTAGCCAGGAACCGCCCCTCCATTCCGGAGCTGCGTTAGCTCGACCCCTCATAGCATCTAACTATGGGGGGGCCGATCCGCCTTGCTCCGAAAAGGATGGACGACCCCTGGCGAAACCCTCTATCCCCGACACACTCCTAGGGGTCACGGGCGAATTTCCAGCCCCTTTCAGGCCATGTATTGGGCCTCACAATCTGAATTTTTTGGATAGTCTAGGGCCATGAATTCGATCATCTTGGATCCCGCTGTGGAAAGCCGGCTGGCTTCCGTCGCCAACCTTATTGGGGACACACCCCTCTTGGATTTAGCCTGCAAGGTCAATGGCATTTCCGTACGCGTTCTGGCCAAACACGAGATGGCCAACTTTACCGGCAGTGTGAAGGACCGCATGGCCCTGCACATCATTCGCCGGGCTTATGCGGACGGGCGCTTGAAACCCGGAGACACGATCGCTGAGGCCACCAGCGGCAATACGGGCATTTCATTTGCGGCGATTGGCCGAGTTCTTGGGCACCCCGTGCGCATTTTTATGCCCGATTGGATGAGTCGCGAGCGCGCGCTCCTGGTTCGCAGCTTCGGGGCCGAGATCATTCCGGTCTCCAAAGAAGAGGGCGGTTTCCTGGGTTCGATCGAGATGGCGGATGCTTTTGCAGCCGCGGCTCCCAACGTTTTCCGACCCCAGCAGTTCTCCTGTCCGTCGAACCCCGCTGCCCACGAGACGAGCACGGGGCCCGAGTTGGAGGCCCAGCTTCGCAAGCTGAACGTGGTTCCCCAGGCTTTTGTGGCCGGCGTGGGAACGGGCGGCACCGTGATGGGCATCGGGGCCCACTTGCGCAAGGCTTATTCGGGCATCACGATCCATCCCCTGGAGCCGGCCAACTCGCCGACCCTGACCACCGGGCATAAGGTCGGCACCCACCGCATCCAGGGCATTAGCGACGAGTTCATTCCCGAGATCGTCAAGCTCGACCAATTGGACTCCATCGTGCAGGTTTGGGACGGGGATTCGATCCTGATGGCCCAGCGTCTGGCCAGTGAGCTGGGATTGGCCGTGGGCATCAGCTCGGGGGCCAACATGCTTGGCGCCCTGCAATTGGGCGAGAAACTTGGCGAGGGGGCCGTGGTTTGCACGGTCTTCAGCGACAGCAATAAGAAGTACCTTTCCACGGACCTGTGCTCAGCGGAGGCCGTGAGAGACGACTATATGACCCCCCACGTGGAGCTCGAAGGCCTGGCGGTTCACGCCAGTGCCGGAATCTAGCAGCGCCTGAGACGGGTATGGAACGCCCCACAAGCCCCAGGCTTGTGGGGCGTTTGTCGTGGGGGAATTGGGTTTTTTGTACCGGTCGCCAGTGCGCGGGAACCCCCTTGCTGCTCCTGGGGCCCGCTTGGGCTAGTGGAGCGTAAGAATTTGCGGGGAAAGCACACGCAAA
>JAESRM010000222.1 GCA_016764635.1 Planctomycetota bacterium | reverse complement strand
ACAGAGGCCCTGGCATCCACCCAGGAACTGGTCGAGCGCGCGGACTTGCACAATGCGCTGGTTCACGCGGTTTCGGAGCTGAATGAGCCCTACCGAACCGTGCTACTGCAGAGGTTCCTTGAGGAGCTGCCCCCCAGGGCCATCGCAAAGCGCCTCGGAGTTCCGGTCAATACCGTAAACACGCAACTATCGAGGGGCCTCGCCGACTTGCGTGAAAGGTTGAATCGCAGGCCCGGTGGCCGTGATTCCTGGATGCCCGGCTTGGCGTTGTGGGCCTGGAAATCATCAACCCCCTCACATCCTATCGTAGGAATGTTGGCCATGAAAATGAGCACAAAACTAGCGGCTGTCGCAGGCGTCGCCATGCTCGGGTTTGGAATCTGGACAGTGAGCACCGAAAAGGAATCCGATTCCGTTCGGGACTTGAACAGCGTGGGCGCAGTGGAACTAAGCTCTCTCGAGCAGACCGCTCAAACCACTGCCGCCGCAACCCTAGAGCACGACCGGCAACAAGCCACCAGGGCGCCGATTCATGCGAATTCGCTGTCCTCTCAAAGTCCAAGTGCATCCCTTTCCTGCATCGTCACCGGCTCGCTCGAAGACGTGGACGGCGAGCCATTGCCAGGAATCTTGATCCAACTGGGAGGCTATCAGGGCTGGGCAGATGGCGTGGAGACTTCGCACCTTGAGGGGCTCACCGACAGGTGGGGTTTCGAAGCGGTGACCGACAAGGCCGGTTTTTTTCGTTTCGAAGTTCCAGTTCCCACCGTGCTCTCGGTCGTATTACACATCGAGCCAGATCGATTCACGGACTCCCATTCCGTCTCCTTCCACGCAACAAGCCGCGGCTCCGCCCCCATCCTTGCGTCAGGATTGCGCGACTTAGGTACTATCATCCTTGCCCGTACCGGGGCCTTAAAAGGTCGCGTGGTTGACGAGTTAGGGACACCTGTTGCAGGCGTCAAAATGGGCATTGGCCCCTCTGAGTCCCTCACCTATTCGCGCGACACCTGGACCGCCGAAGACGGCACCTACCAAATCGGGCATGCACCCGCTGGGGTTTATGGCGTGCGCGCCAATAGCGCAGCCCATCTCTTTCAATACAGAAACCCTATCGCCGTGGAAGAAGGTCGAGTTACGAAAGGGGTAGACTTTGTGCTAGCCCTTGCCCCCACGATTGAAGGCAAAGTGCTTTCGCAGTCGGGCGTACCGATCGAGGGGGCACGCGTGGGTGGAAGCCCAGCTTCAGCCCTCGGAGGACGCTCAGCCCGCACCGACACCGATGAATTCGGACGCTTCTCCCTCGCCCTGATCTCCGGTGGGCCCCACACCATTTCCATCAAGGCGGTCGGCTTCACATCAATAGGCGGTCGGAAGAATCGGGGTGAGCCCCATGAGCCGGGGACACGCGACCTTGTGATCGAACTCACCCCCGTACTGGGTACTCAATTCCAGGTAGTCGATTCCGTCACGGACCGGCCCATCAAAAACTTCGGCTTGAAGATTCACCCGGGTCGCGGTTCGAAGTCAGGGTCCATCGAGCCCTTCCAGCCGAGCACTCCACCCAATTCGCGCCATGAGGACGGTCTCGCAGCCGAAGCCTGCCTGGAAGGTGTGGATTTGTTCGTCGTCGGCGCGATTGGATATCAACTGGCCAGTGGTGACGTGCGTTTCGATACACCCGGTAGAGCTGTAATGACGGTTCGCCTAGTCCTTAAGCCGGCCAAATCACGTAGGCCCCGAAAGATCGGCGACGCGCACATCGCAGGCCGTGTCCTGCTACCTGTAGGCGTGAATCCTGGAGGTTTGAAGGTTTATCTGGATGACTGGCGTAAGGGCATCACCACGATTGTCCGTTCGGATGGAACATTTGAATTCAAGGATCTGCGCAAGGGCACCCACCGCCTTACGTTGGATGGGCGCCCTGGAATCCTTGCGAACCTGAAAGCCAAGAAGGTAAAACTCCTCTCTGGTGAAACCCAAAATGTTGTGTTGGATGCAAGCGCCCACGGCATGTGTCGGGTTTCACTGAAGATCGATTTGGGAGACCTGCCGGTAGAAGGGGTTCAGGTCAACCTGATTCCCGATGGCCCTGTGGCTCAGGGAATCAGGCTTGGCAACTGCGATGCAACAGGAAGGGTCTCCGGCTCGGTGCGGGCATTTGGCATGGCGCGTGTGTGGGTCGCCCAACCCGGCGGGTTTCGCATGCTGCACCCCTCCGCGGAATTGGAGCTCCTCCCCGGTGTAGGGATTGAGCACTCGGTGAAGTTTGAATCCGCTAACCTCAAAATAGTCCTGCCCACGAGTGTGAGCCTGCCTCGCACTGGACGGATCCGAATCATATTGGAGTCCACCGAACGGGACAGTCCAAAACAACTCGTAGACATCCGGTGGATGAAGGGAAAGTTACTCGGATTAGGCCAGCCTCAAACCAGCGTCAGTGGAAACCAAATTACGGTTCGGGCACTGATTCCGGCAAGCTACCGCGTGGAGGTCAACCTCGCTGAAAGCAGAATTCTGAAGCCTGAAGAACTCATGGAAGCCAACGGCCAACCCATCCACATCAGCGGCTCGGTCTACTCTTTGGATGGCCCGAGCTACTTCTCTGCTTCCAGCAACATCATTTTGAAAAGCGGAGAAACCTACAGCTTGCAATTAGAATAAAATGGCGAAGCTGTGCGCGAAACGGTGCTGAGTTGCGCCACCAGGTATGCAAATTGGATGTGTAGCCTTACGATAGGCGGCATGATCTTCCCCCTCATTGTCCTGCTCTCGCTCAATCCCCTCGGTGCCTCCCAGGACGCAACGTTCGAAGCGCCCGACTTGAATTTTGAGACCATGGATGGGGTCACGGTTTCGCTTTTTGCGGAGTCCCCCATGTTGTTCAATCCGACGGCTATGGATGTGGACGACCAGGGCCGGGTTTGGGTTTGTGAGGGTGTGAACTACCGTCAGTGGCGTGGGAAGAATCCTGGGCGTCATCATGATGGAGGCGACCGCATAATGGTTTTGCAGGACACCACTGGGGATGGTGTGGCGGACAGCAGCACGGTTTTTGTGCAGGATGAGGATCTGACCGCGCCGCTTGGCATCGCTGTCATCGGAAACGCGGTCTACGTTTCTTGCTCTCCCAACTTGTTCATCTATCGGGATTTGGACGGGGACCTGAAGGCTGATGAGCGCGAGGTCTTCCTCACTGGATTTGGCGGCTTTGACCATGACCACGGATTGCATTCTGTGGTGGAGCATCCGAGCGGAGACCTATTGTGGTGCGCAGGCAATGCGGGACCGCATCTCGTCGAGGACAAGGCTGGTTTCAACCTGCGCAGCGGGTCCATGTACAACGGCGGCGGCCCGGCGCCGGCAGGCAACAACCCGGGTCTGATCTCCGATGACGGAAGGGTCTGGACAGGCGGAGTGATCGGCCGCATCGGCAAAAACGGCAAGGGCATGCGGGTCTTGGCTCACAATTTCCGGAATCAATACGAGGTGGCCGTCGACAGCTTTGGGCTGATGTATACCTTCGACAACGACGACGATGGCAACCAGGGATGCCGCGCGCTTTGCCTCACACCGGGTGCGGATTATGGCTACTTTGGATCGGATGGAACTCGCACGTGGCAGGCGGACAAGCGCGCTGGACTCGAGACTTTCACAGCCCATTGGCACCAGGGCGATCCGGGGGTGATGCCCGCGGGAACACAAACTGGGGCGGGCGGGCCTTGCGGCGTCACCGTCTATGAGCATGAAGCCATCCCTGCGTTGGCCGGACATGTGCTTGCGGCCGATGCCGGGCGCTCCTTGGTCTTCGACTTCAAACCTGAAATCGAAGGGGCCCAAGTGAAGCTTACGGAGAGTATCTTGATCCGACCGGCTTTGGGTGCGGACGGGAAACGCGGACATTGGTTCCGACCCAGCGATGTGGTCACCGGCCCCGATGGCTCAATCTATGTGGCGGATTGGTTTGACCCCGGCGTGGGAGGTCATGCGGCTGGCGACCGCAAGGCGTACGGTCGCATTCTTCGGCTGAGTCCAGATTCGCGTACAGACCAGGAGGACGGGGAACGACAAATTGAAGCGACCCTCGATGCAAGGATGGCTGAAATGGCCGCCATCGAGCACCGCAGGAATTTAGACCTTGTCGCCAATGTTTGGAGCGCTGTGGCGGACCCCGCTTTCCCTACAAAAGCTAGCATTGCCTTGAATGGCCGCCTCCACAGCGCTTGGCGACACAAGGACGCCCGCGTTCGTTTGGCAGCCCTTGAAGCGTGTCTGAGCTCCGGCATGCCGCCGCAGGATGTGATCCAGCACTTCACCAAGGACTCCAGTGCCTTGGTCCGCGCCCGCGCAGCTGCCCACTTAGAGCTCGTCCCCTGGAGTGACTCCAAGGCATTGCTGATCGACCTAGCCTTGCAATACGACGGGCAGGATCGCACCTACTTGGAGTCCATCGGGATCGGAGCCAGGCACAAGGAAACCGAGCTCTACCTGGAACTCGTGCAGCGCCTCGACCCGACCCAAGATCGTGCTCTAGTCCGCGACTTCGCTTGGCGCTTGCACCCGACCGAAGCCTTCGCCCTGCTGCAATCGGAAGCGAGCCAGCAAGGTGCCGAACTCTCTATTCGCCGCAAGGCCCTGGACGCGATCGCCTTCATGCCCGAGCGCCAAGCCGCCGAATTCATGGTCAGCCAAGCGCTCGCCGGAGCCAACGATATTCGCGAGTACGCGGCAACATGGGTGCGCAATCGCAGTACCAACCTATGGAGCGAATACGGCCTAGTGGGCAGTTTAGGCGGCGAATTTGAATCCGCCCAAGTCCTTTGGCGCTCCGACCTACTGACCGCAAGTTCCGCTTCGGCCACGGTCGATATACGTGACGTCTCCACCCTTTGGTTGGTGGTCGAGGACGGTGGCAATGGCATGGGCTACGACTGGGCCGCATGGCTGGCACCGTCGATCCAAACCGCGAGCGGCTCCATCGACTTGAAAAACATGGCGTGGACCCGGGCCAAAGCTGGTTGGGGTGCACCGCGTTGGGGCAAAAACTGCGAAGGCGGCCCCC
>JAESRM010000366.1 GCA_016764635.1 Planctomycetota bacterium | reverse complement strand
GTGTTTAGGCACCAAACCAAAGATGTAGACGTATACCCGCTGCCAGTTCCGCCATAAAACTACTATTACATTCCAACTAAACAACACACTCGAATGGCGCAAGGTTCAACACAATCAAAGTCCATTCTATCTACTTGCGCCCGCACTCCTGATTAGACGCAGGTTTCTGGGATTTATTTTTAGACCCCAATTTTCGCGGGCGTCTACATAGACTGAATATTCAACGCCCCGTAGTATTCGGCCTCATCATTCTCGCCCCCGACCATTGGATCAACATGGCTACACGCAAAGCACGAGCCCGCCTTCAAGTGCAGAAGGCAAACGAACCCGCAGCCCCCACCCGCTCAAAGAAGGAGCAGGAGTCTCTCGATAAAGCAAAGGGCTGTTTGCTCCTTTTCGTAATCCTGCTCGTGGTAGGAGTGCTCGTAAAGGATGAGGAGCCCCTATGGGCCGAGCCGGTCTCCCCGAGCTGGGCGCCAAGCCCGAACGAGCACCGCCTCAAGCTAATGCCAGACAGCCAGCGAGACTTCCTCGACGTGCTAGGGCGCGCCATCCCTAACCCTTGGCCCACAGACTCTGCCGGCTGGGCGATCGCCATCCGAATCCGTGAACGCGCCTACGACAACCCCGGGTGCACCAAGTGGGTCGGGATTATTGAGAGCCGTGAGCAGCGTGACGATGGGGTCATGGAGTTCAGCGTGCGCGTCTCGAGGAAGGGCCATGCCCCAAAGGTCACCCTGATCATAGGGGAGCCCGTCACCAGTTTCCGTGACAAGTACACAGGCCTGGATCCCGCCAGGAAGCGGTGGGAGCACACGCCGCTGCTCGAGGTGGGCGACGCCGTCGCTCTCTCCGGCCGCATTATCGGGCTCCCCCCCGCAAGCCGAGACTACAAGAAGGGGATGCTCACTCCGGCATTCAGCTTCTGGGGCAGATCTATTGAAAAGTACTCGGAAGAAATCAAAGCAGCCTCCACCCACCCCGAACGTCCAGCGTCAGAGCCTGCCTTGACTGACCCCCAAGCGTTCATACTCCAAACGGGCAAGAAGCTTCATCTCGCGTACTCCGCAAAACCCGGCCTCCTGCCCGATGAAGACGATGCGCTGGTTACCGCTACTGCGGAGAGTTTATATATCAGCGAAGCGTACCTAGTGGCCTGCTACGAGGCGTTCCTCCAATACAAGCGGGACGGCATGGAGGAGCCTTCCGAGGTGGCCATGACGCTGATATTTATCGCCATGGGATTGGAGGACTGAGCTGCCACATGGACTGCTAGGCCACCACCGGCCTCGGCGCGGCAGTGCTCCTCAAGGATGCCGGCGACCTCTAGCCTCCCCCTCCCCTAAGACAGCCTCCCTAGTCTCTGTGGCCTGGGGGCTGGAGGGGTAGGGTTTCGACACGCGGAGTTTCGATCCAAAACGTTGCGGAGCTCCGCTTGCGCAACAGCTCAGCTTTTCCACTCCCGTACTCTGCATGCGCTGGCCGATGGTTGCCCTACCTAGGTAGGATACGGCGTCCTTCACGACCGGAGCGTTGGCTTCTTGCCTGGGTTTTGAATTTCTGAGGCCCCGTGCGCATTTTATTTTGGCGTACGGGGCCTCCTCCTTCCCCCTCACCTTGCCTTGCAAAAGAGGAACCCTTGACGGAATCAGGGTCCGCCCTCACCATAGCGTTTAGTTGTGGGGGCTTGTTGCTCCCCTGAGTGTGCGCTGCCCCTCTCCGCTCGGCCCACTAGGCGGAGGGTYGGCCGGGGTGGCGCCGCTTCTTTTTGTGGGGCAGGCAGATAACTTGCGGAATTGTGGCGGACGGTTCGCGCCATCCGCGTGAGAAGCACTAGGGACCTCCCGATACCGCTACCGACATGAAAGATATTTCCGCGTTCGCCGATGCCACTGCTCGAATCTTCCGCACTCCCCCACCTAGGTCCTGGTGGGAGGCCACAGGGGATCGCCTTGGAGAGCTAACGTCCGCGCACTGGACTATGCTCATCCTGGGATTCGGCGTTCCACTTGCTTGTAAAGCTGCCCACCTTGTCCTTCAGTTTATTCAGAGGCGCAAAAGCCTATACGCACTCACACGTTGCACCTGGTTCACATATCACATTTCGAGAGAAAATTACCTCCCAGTCTTTCGGAGGGAGACCTGGAAAATTGGGCTCTCGCTTTTCGGCCTGAAGGTCACGACCTCAGACGGCCAGCGTACTGCTCTGGTTTACACCGGACGCGCGTCCTTTGATAGCGGATATACGCTACTCACGCTGACGGGCAAGAAACACATGGAGCAGATTCAATACCAGTTTCTAACTCCGATCCCCGGTGAAGACACGCTCACCGTCGGGTTCCACCTCAGCAAGGACTTTGATGGGAAGCTCTTCGTGACTCCCAAGCTGATATGCGAGATTGAAAGAACCGATGAAGAAGCAAAAAACATACTAAGCTCCGCCGTAATTTGGTTTGAAAAAGAGACGAGCCTCCGCCTTTTAGAGACGCCGATCCTACCCGCGGGGACCCGCGATTGAAGCAAACCCTGGTCACCCTCCACGAAGCCATCGAGCTCGCCATCAAGACCGGGGAGCCCGTCCCCCTCGAGCTTGATGCTGATGTGGGCCACACCCTCCTCGACAACCTCGCCTTTTCCTTGGGCCACTCCTTCTCTTGGGTAGTGCTACCTGGGGGTGGGTGGAGGCTTGATGGGGCTGGGGAGCAAGGGGCGTTCACGCTCACCCTGATCGAGCATTCCTAGTCCATTTCAATCCAACCAATTACGATGCTCCACGGCGCACCTTCAACTCTAGAATTCCTAAACGAGGTGGTCCCCTTCATCCAGGGGGCTATCACATACGGCGCGCCCGTCGTTGGACTCGCGATTGCATACAAGGGCCTCCAAACTTGGCGAAAGCAGATGTTTGGGACTGTTTGGTTTCAAGCCGCACATGACCTGATCAAGGCAGTCTATCGCATGAGAACGGCACTGCACTCAGTTCGCCGCCCCTTCATGTCGGCAGGTGAATTCCCAGAGGGATACAATCCCCTCACAGACAACCAGGCCGTAGCCACCCAATATGCATACGTCGCCCGCCTAAGGGCTGTCGACGCTGCGTCCATTGAATTGGACACAGCTGCCATTGAGGCTGAAGTGATCTGGGGGAATAAAACCCAACGCCTAGTTGAAGACCTGATGCTGTGCCGCAACAAGCTGATTCTAAGTATAGAACTTCACCTCAGACACTTGGCTGAGAAAACGGGAAAGCCTGAGCCTGAAGCTAACCAGAATACGCTCTATGCGATTAACGACTTGGGGAAAGACACTGATCAATATTCGGACAACCTATCAAGCGCTATTTCTGCGCTTGAAGCGTTCTCGAGGCCCTACCTTGACCTGAGCCCGTAGTTGACTTCAGAGTTCTTCCCTGCCCTTGCTAGTAAGGTGCCCCGGAGGGCGTGAGTGGCACGCTCGGGGAGACGGAGAACTAGGCAAGGTCGCTTTGCGCAAATTTCCCGACCGGCCGAGCCTCGTCAAAGGACTTCTTGAGCTTGGAGAAATGCCTCGAGTACTCAAGTGCGCATAGCTCAACTACTGGCCTGGATCCTGAGAGCACGTGTTCCCTTATCACGGGGGGGAGGACCTTGCCAATGTACACCGTAAACCTGATCCCTGGCACCCAGAATGTGTAAGCCCTTGGACTCCCCTTCGTTTGCCCGAATGGGGTACCGAGCATGCCTGCGTTGGAATACGTGTGAATAACCTGAACATCTACGTGAACGGAACTTGGTAGGGGCTCTTCGCCCATCAGAAAGCGCCTCAGGTGTCCCTCGTAAGGGCCAAGCGGATGTCGAACCGAGCTGTGATCCGGCCAAAGCTCATACCCAACGGACCACCGCCAAACCACACTCACCGCAAAATAAACCAGCTGGCCCCGAATAGGCCCAAGCCGAGAGGCGTCGTAGAACTCGATTCCATTCAATACATCCAACCTAGGTAGGGCCAAGACCCTGTCCTCGATAGATTTCAAAGGATTTGACCGGTCACAGGCCTTCAAAACGGGCTTCTCGCCTCCATCGTTGAACAACCCCTCGCATTGCCGGCACAGCAAGTACCCTGAAATTTGCCTCGAATCAAACTGGGCCATCCCACCATGAACGCTAACAAGGGTTTCGCATTCTTCGCCCTCGTAGGTTCGAGCGTATTTATAGAATCCCCGAGCGATCAGGTGGCTCAACTGAAGCGGGGCGGGGCTCTGACAAAGGGCGCACCTTCGATCTGACTGGCTTGGCTTGTGGATCATGACTGTCTTGCCTGATTCGAGCTGAGAACAATGGCCCTGGCAACCTGTGCCAGGGCCAACGAATTCACCTACACGTAGTCTTCGCCCCGCCTCACACTAAGGGCGCTCTCAATGAACTCATAACCCTTAACGTTTCCGTCCAAAAACCAAAGACACGAGACCCATGTCTCGCCATTTGGCCTCTCAGTGACATGCACGGCGGTCATCCTCTGATTCGCCGACTTCAGCTTCACAACATCTCCGCACACAATTCGATTGCTCTTAGTCAAAGCAAACTCCTTCGTTTGTAGCCGACACATGCCGGCAAAGTTTCTCAATTGAATGGGGGCCCCACCCACGTCGGTTGGGGCGCCCCTAGTGTTGTCCTTGGGCGCCACTCAGCACTATCAGTGCTGGTCGCCATCAAACCACTACCCGCCCCTGTTGGTGCGGGCTCGGAACTCGTCCTTGCTACGCTGCTAGATCTTTACGAAGAAGCAAAAGTAACCACCATCTTTCCGGAAGACCTGCTTGCCGGAACGCCAGTGCCGGAAGGACTTGCAGAAGACTGCACGCAACCCGGGGGGCGGTTGGGGATATCCTTTTTTCATGGATAGAACCTCATGTTGAAGAATGGGGCCCCAAAAAAAGAATCAAGCCTGCCACGGGTAGCGCCGATAGGTCGGAAGTACTAATGTGCACATGCGAGACCCTCCTTTTGGAGTCCACTAGTTCGGTTCAGGCTTAAGCGCCTGGTGCTCGCACCCTTGATCCTCCAGCAGCGTGTCACCGCTACTGGGGGATTTTTTCTTGCAAGCTTGG
>JAESRM010000221.1 GCA_016764635.1 Planctomycetota bacterium | reverse complement strand
GTGGACTTTGTCATCGTGGGAGGCATGGACGCGGATGTGGAGCGATTGCGTGCCCAAGCCCAGGGTCTTGGCAATGTGAGGTTGCTCGGTTTCCAAGCCCCCGGCCAGGTGCCCCTGTATTTGGCCGCAGCTGACATGGGTGTGGTGCCCAACCGCAGCCAGCCCGCCATCAGCTCGCGCTACACGTCCCCGCTCAAGATCTTTGAGGCCATGGCGGCTGGACTGCCCCTGGTGGTCTCCGATTTGCCCTCCATGCGGGATATCGTAAATGGCGATGAGGTCTGCTTCGTGGCCCCCGATGACCCGTCAGCCCTGGCCCAGGGCATCCGTAGGGTCTTCGCGGACACAAATTTACGTCAGGAGCTAGGTCGCCGATTGAGCCAAAGGGCGCCGCAGCATACCTTTGACGCCCGAGCCAGCCGCCTTTTGTCGTGGATGCGCTCACGCCTGCCAAACACCCCATGAAAGTACTCTTCTTGACCGATTCCCTGTCCGACCTGGATGGGGTAGGTCGTTACTCCATGCGCTTGATCGCGGCCATGGAAGCCCAACGCCCGGAGATGGATGTGCATGTCTTGCTCGCTCGCAAGCATCGGCCCACGTCAAAAGTGGTGCCCAGTCATTGGAAGATCGAGGTGGCTTTGCCGCCGGATTATTACTTCTACATGAGCCCGCTGCGCTATCTGGTGTCCAGGGTGAAGAGCACGTTGAAGACTTTCATGGCGGCGAGTGGGGCCTCTTTGATCCACGCCATCAAGGACTATCCGCACAACCAGATTGGAAGCGACGCGGCGCGTCTGCGCCGCATTCCCTGCGTGGCCACGGCCCATGGTACGTACACGATACAGCCGCTGCTTTCGCCGGTGCACAAGAAGCGCGCCTATCGCGTGTACCACAAAATCAGCCACTTCATTTCGGTCAGCAACTACACGCGCGGGCGTTTGCTTGAGTTGATGAAAGGCACTGGCTTTGACGAGAGCAAGGTCACGGTGGTACCCAACTGTGTTTCCGCTGCGGCGTATTCATTGCCCATGCCGCTCGAGAAGCAGCCTTGGCACGATCAGAAGTTCACATTGGCTATCGGCGAGGTCAAGGAGCGCAAGGGACACCACCTTTGGCTTGAAGCCTGGATTCGATTGGCTGCGGACTTTCCGGACTGGCGTCATTACTGCGTGGGGCGCTTGTCGGACGATGACTACCAACACGACCTGGAGCAGGCTGTGGTGGACGCCGGCTTGCAGGGCCGCGTGTTTTTCCTGGGCAACGTGAGCGAGGAGCAGAAAATCGACCTGCTGCAGCGCGCCGAGGTGTTTGTGCATACGCCGGTGACGGCAGCCGATGGGGGCTTTGAAGGTTTTGGAATCGTGTACCTGGAGGCCAGCGCCTCGGGCACGGCTTGCTTGGGCACCTTGGATTCGGGGGCGGAAGACGCCATCGTGCAGGGGCGCACCGGGCTGCTCGTCGATCAGACCGTGGACGCCATCGAGGTSGGYTTGCGCCGTTTGATGGGCGACGATGAAGAGCGCGCGACGTTTGCTAGCCAGGGCCTCGAGCACGCCAAAGCCGAAACCTGGGAAGGCAACGCCAAGAGCGTGCTGGCCCTCTACGACGGTTTGTTGGGTAAGTAGCCGTGCGAATCCTGTTCCTGACCGAGATCCCCGACCCAGGCGTGGGGTCCTCCGTGCGCCAGATGTACGGACATGCGGCTTGGCTGCGGGAGCAGGGGCATGAGGTTTGCGTGGTGTCGACCGTGCGTGATGCCGCCGATGCGACTCCGACGGTGATCGAAGGCACGCGTGTCTTTCGGTTGCACTCCGATTACCCGGTGCGCTTTCGGCCTTGGGTTTCCCTGCACAACAAGGTCATCGATGCGCCCTTCCAGGCCATCCTCGACGAATGGAAGCCGGACATCGTGCACGCGCATTTGGTCCACACGCACTTGGGTTACCATGCACTGACCCAGGCCCGCAACGCGGGTGCCAAGGTGGTTTTCACAGCCCATGACGTGATGGTATTCTGCTACCAGAAGCTGACCTGTTTCCACGGTGGCGAAGAGAAGGGCGGTTTGGAAAATGACGTGGTGGCTCGGCTTTCCAAGTGCGTGCCTTGTCAGCGCCTGCGCTTCCGTCCAGGCCGCAACCAACGCATCGCAAAGGTCCTCAAGCGCGATGTGGATTCCTTCGTGGTGGTTTCCGATGCCCTGGGCGAAGTGATCGAAGCCAACGGCATTCGAGTGCACGCAACGGTCCACAATGCGCTCGAACCGCTTGCCGGTTTGCCTTCTAGCGAAGATGTCGAAGGCTTCCGAGCTATGTTGGGTTTGACGGGCAAACTTGTGCTGGCCATGGGCGGGCGCTTGCACGAGCAAAAAGGCGTGGGCAAGTTGTTGGAGATGATCGCACGCTTGGCGCCCGAGTTTCCGGAACTGCGCTTGATCGTGATGGGCAAGTCGGACATCTATGACCGCGAGTTCAGACCCCAGGCCGAGGCCCTAGGCATCGCTGATCGCATTGTGCCTACGGGCTGGCTCGATGGGGATGAATTGCAATGGGCCTACGCCGCGGCGGACATTTTCGTCACGCCGTCTTTGTGCTTCGACACCTTCGGCTTGGTGAATCTCGAGGCCATGCAACACGCCAAGCCGGTGGTCGCCACGACCTTCGGAGGGTCGAAAGAAGTCATTGTTCACGGCCAGACCGGTTTCATCGCGAACCCCTTCGACGTGCCCACCTACAGCGAACATCTAGCCGTTTTGCTGCGGGATGCGGACCTGCGTAGACGCCAAGGCCTCGCCGGGCAAGAGCGATTCTTGGAGCGCTTTACCATGCCCCGCTTGGCCCAGCAGTTCATGGACATATACGAGGGGTTGCTGATTTGAGGTCCCAGCGGGAAGCCAGAAAGGGAGCTAAGTCAGAAATGGGGCACCACAACACCTCACGCTCAGGGGAGCTTCTCCGCGCGCCGATAGGAGGTCTAATGAAGAGCGCTCGCCTTTTATACCTGGCAGGAGGCTGGATGTTTGCCGGGTTGGCATTCCTAGGAGTGCTTTTGCCCCTGTTGCCCACGACGCCATTCCTGCTTTTGGCGGGCACGTGTTTCGCCCGCTCCTCGCCAGAATTGCACGAGCGTATTTTGAACATGCCCTTGTTCGGCGAATACCTGCGTCAGTGGGATCGCAGTCGTACCGTGCCTAAGGCGGCCAAGCGAAAGGCATGGCTGCTGATCGCGGCGAGTTTCTCGGTATCGATTTACCTAGTCGAGAGTTCAGGGTTGAGTTTGTTCTTAGTCGCCCTAGCCTGCGTAATGCTGTGCAGCGTGGCCCTATTGCCCGAAGCGGAGTTGGACTTCATCCCCAAGGCTGACCACCTGGACTCGAACCGCGAGCTTCTCCTGGACGACGTGCAGGGGCTGTTCCCCAGGAGTGCCGAGGATGTTCCGGCCGCCAGCCTGGATCAGCGCGAAGGGGCCGAGCCCCATATCATGGACCAGAGCTCAGACAATTTTTCACGACTGTCCGACCGGTAGGTTTCGAAGGTCACATGCTGGTCGGGTGTTTTGCCGCCTAGCCGAATGCCCCAGATCGGATTGAGTTCTTGCGGCAGCATGGAGTAGCGCGCGTCGCCAACCACGCGGTCTTCGCTAGGATGCCAGACCAACCATCCGTGGGAGAAGTGAGCGAAACGCCGCACGTCTTTGCGTAGCACGGAGCCCGGTGGGGCCAAGTCCGTCCATGCAGCATCGTCTTCGGCATCGAGMAGSRCMGCRCTCTGTCCYTTAGTGAATWYGACGTKMCKGCCCGCTCGCACCGWGGCGCAAGTGATTTKSCCGTCGGCTGCCCAGGTCGYRCGCCACACCACGATGTTGGCRAARGTCGGKCGYACCGAGAGTTTGTCCGGCGWGATGCCTTCGGCTTGCAGGTGGGTTTGAACCGCCGCAAGCGCCCTGTTTTGCTGCATGACCGCAGCGCTCAAATAGGAGCCCACGCAGATCAAAGCCAGAGCCGGCAGCCAGCGTGTAGAGCGCCAAAAATGATTGAGAGTGCAGGCGGCGATGAGGGGCAAGGTGACCAACGGATCCACCACCGAGACCCAATCCAACGCCGAACGCGCCTGCGAAAAAGGCCACATGACATGCGTGCCATARCTCGTCCAAAGGTCGCAAAAYGGGTGGGACAAGGCCGCTAGCACCAAAACCCCATACGAGGCCCGGCTCGCCGAATCCTTGCCCCGTGCCCGATGCCAGCCCGCCGCCAAAAACCAAGCCACCAGGGCCACAATCGGCTGAACCACCCACGCATGGGTGAAATGCCGATGGAACTCCAAAACCAAAAGCGGATCCGTGCCCGACCGCAAGAGCACATCCCCATCGGGCAACAAACCCGCAATAGCCCCCGCAAACCCTGCAGCACGCCGTCTAGGGGCAGAACTGACAGCCATGGCCAAGCAGGCCCCGAGGGTCAAGTGGGTGAGGGGATCCATGGGTAGATGAGAAACACCTTGGCATTCCTGCTGCAAACGGTAGCAAGTGGGGCCGGGCTAGCTAAGACTATTCGAACCAGGTGAAGGTGAACCGCCTTGGCCTCCTCCCGTTTGCGATTCCATGAAGTTACCCCATTGGCTTTTTCTGTTCCTGCTTGTCGCGTTGAGCGCATGGTTTGTAGTGGATGGGGTGGGAGACTCTGGAGAAGTTGGGACTGGGTTGGAGCAGGTTGAGTCCGAAGGGGTCAGCGATTCGGGGGCGGTGGTCGATAGCGAGCTGATGGGGGACGGCGTGGTGGACTCCGAGATTTCAGAAGCACTTCGGGCACCGGGAGAAGTGGTGGCGTCCAGGGAAGCTTTGGGGGATGGGGCTGTGTTGGTGTGTACAGGCACGATCCTCATGCCCGATGGAAACGTCTTGCCTGATGGGGCAGCGGTTGTGGCTTACGGCAATGTTTGGCCCGATGGTGAGGAGAGCCAGCGAGCGTCCGTGGGCCCGGGTGGTGAGTTTCGGGTCACGTTTGCTCCAGGCACGTATCGGGGGTTTATGAAGTTGGAGGCGCCGGGGTGGAAGTTGTCGGCCTACGGGGTTTGGCGGAATTGGTTCGAAGAGCCGTT
>JAESRM010000220.1 GCA_016764635.1 Planctomycetota bacterium | reverse complement strand
GGAGGGCTTGGCCGGGTCGATACGAGGTAGGTGAAATTGCAGAGTACCGTCTTCCCAAAGGGCCAGTCGCAAAGTTCCACCGCCAGTGACCGGGTTGTCCTTTTCAAGCAAGAACGCGGAATCGCTCAGCGCCAAGACCCGCAGGTCATGTCCTGCGAACAGGTCCTTGTAGACTTGTTCATCGGCAGACCACCGGATGCGGTAGTAGTGGAGCGTCGAGTTGTAGTCCGAGGTCAGTCCACCGAAGAGCTGATACGCCCAAAGCCCGTCGAGCGGGATGCCGGGGATGGCGTGGGATTGTTCCTTGGAGATCAAGGTGCGCTCCGATTCCAGCTGGGCGAAAGCTGTGGCGGGAGCGAACAGAAGAGCGACGACCAGCAGGCAGAATTTCATGGGGTTCCTACGACCCGGCCTTGGTGTTCGTGGCGGTGGGGACCAGCCAAGGCAGGATCAAAGATCCTCGTCGGCAGATTGCAGCCGATGCTTGAGCCGCGGGCTAATGGGGAGCCCCACTTGGGCTCCCCAGGTAGGTCTTGTCTGGTCTGGAAGGGAATGGAATCCAGACCGCGTCGATCTAGGGGTGCAGCACGATACTTGCCGCGTTGTCCGGACCCACCGTTTCGGAGAGGGCGACCCCATTGGCGGTCAGGGCGAAGGCTAGGACGGCCCAGTAGTCGGCGGCTTGCATGTCAGCGCGGTCGTCCTCATCCGGCGGCATGTTTTGGGTGGCGAAGGCCGCGATGTCCATGGCGTTGTGGAAGGGGCCTGTGCGCGCTTTGGCGTTTTCACGGAAGAGGGGCAGGGCGCCTTTACCGACCAGGGGCGGGGCTTTGCGCGTGCCTTGGCCCGCGTCGCCATGGCACTGGGCGCACTCGATTTTATAGACCATGGCGCCATGGTCGATCTGGGCGCTCACGGAGGTGAAGTCCATCGGGGCGGCCTCTCGGGCGGTTTGGGATTGGGTTTGGCAGGCGCTGAACGCCAAGGGGGCGGCCAGTAGGAGCGGGAGCAGGGATTTGAGGTGTTTATTCATGGGGATGTCTTGGTTTGAAGCGGTCTCGCCCGTTGGAGCTGTGTTCTGGGCGGCGCGTTACAGAAACTGCTGATAAAGTGCGATGAGTTGCAACCGCGCCCCGGTCGGCCGACTCCAACCCCACATGATGCACTCCCTCGTCAAATCCCGCGGCCAATGGATGCGCGAYGTGATCTCCGATGMGGAGGTCGTGGCCCGGGTRGTSGCMGGCGAGACCGAGCTGTTCGAGCTGCTCGTACGCCGCCACAACCAACGGCTCTACCGGGTCGTTCGCTCCCGGGTCTTGGATGACGACGAGGCCGAGGATGCCTTGCAGCAAGCCCATGTGAACGCGTGGAAGGCCCTCCATCAATTCGAAGGCCGCTCCCAGTTCTTGACCTGGATGACGCGCATAGCGATCCGTTCCGCAGACGCCCTGGTGGCCAAGCGGCTGAGACGCAGCGATGCTGAAAGCGAAATAACCGCCGAACAATACGCGGCCTGGGATGGGAGCGATCTCAGCGAAAGTCGATCGGAGTTACGCCACTTGATCGAACAAGCCATCGCCTCCCTGGAGCCCAAGTACAGCACAGTGTTCGTCTTGCGAGAAGTGGAAGGTTTGTCCACCCTGGAAACCGCCAGGGACCTGGAACTCACCGAATCCGCCGTGAAAATCCGCCTCATGCGCGCCCGCGAAAAAATGCGCGATCACCTCCTATCCCAAGCCGGCGACCTGGACTGCATCCGCAGCGCCTGGCGATTCGACGGCGCCCGCTGCGATCGCATCACCGCCCGAGTGCTGGCCGCAATTCAAGAGCCCTTGGAGTAGCTGGAAGCTGACAATACCGAACCAGGTTTAGTTTCGTCCACTTCGGCTGGCCTGTAAATCATTTTGCGGATTTCGCCTGGGGCACCTGCTGGTTGAGAGCCAGGCTCTGCGCTTGCCTAAGTTTGAATGCACTGTTTGTTGAGTGGGTTTTGATGTCCCTCAGGACGCCCTCGATAATTATTCGGGTTGGGAGCCCAAGTCTTGACAGGGGCCGAAGTCCTCGAAAAGTACACAGGAGGTCCCGATCCCGACACCTTCACAGGTGGCAGCTCGATCCCGAATCCTGGGCCGGGTGGCTGGGGCATGGCGTGGATCGAAGCAGGCGAAATCGTCGAGGAACGCCACGGGGAATCCGATCAGACGACCCACAACCGCATGGAACTGCGCGCACCCAACGGGGAGAAGAAAGATTGGAAGAAGAAGGGCGGAGAGATAAAGAACATCGAGCTGGTTCAAGAGCTGCTCACCCTATACCGCGTCCAACAGTGGATCGCAGCGCACTCTGGCAACCTTTGGAACGAGTACGCGGACAGCCTAGCCACTGCGTGGAATCGCAGCACCCTGTAACGCACCAGAGAGTCGGGTAAGATACTGCGCTTATGCGGAGCCGCGTTTGTCGTCCCAGCTTTTGGCAGGAAAGTGCCGGGCACGAACCTGTGTAAAACCGTGAGCGCATACGCTGGCCTGAATTCCGCAGCTTCAACCAGGTTGTTGAAACGTCTAGGATTACTGTTCGCGGTACCCTTCCATGGGAATCTAGTATTGGCGGCCGGGGACGAAGTTAGGCATTTGAGGTTAGAGCGGGGTAACTTCGGGCTATGAAATTATTAACAGGAATTGGTGTTCTTTGTTTTTCGGCGGTTGCCAGCGCGCAGACGATCTTGCTTGAGATCGATGGGTCCCAAATCCCTGGGGCCATGACATCCTCCTTGGTCTCATTTCCCGATGTGGATGGTGACGGGGTTAAAGATATCCTCGCCAGTGGTACGTCGTGGAATAGTGGGCCGACTGGTGGGCAAGCTCTAATGTTTTCAGGAGGCGATGGACATCTGATCTACACGGTCCCTGGAAGCGCTGGTGCGAGTTTCGGCCGTAAGCTTGCAGTTCTGGGCGATGTGGACGGGGACGGAGTGCAGGACTGGGGTTGCGTTCAAACAGGACATCCGAAGAACTCCATCCTGGTTTTTTCTGGTGTGGACGGAGGTTTGATCTATGGGCTAAGGGGCGAGGCGGGTCTCCAGAGATTTTGGGGGGACGTTCACGGGTTAGATGACTGGAATGGAGATGGGATCATGGATTGGGCAACGAGCTTGTTGGGCGGTGAGGTTCAGGTCCGCTCCGGAGTTGATGGCGCCCTTTTGCGGGTGATTGCACAACCCCTAGGACGAACTCGTCATGGTTATGCATACCGCGGAGCAGGTGATTGGGATGGAGATGGGCAGGGCGATATGTGGGTTTGGGATCCGGCACCTTCGGTTGGGGGGCTCGGTCGGGTTGTTCTTTATTCTGGCGCGGCGGGCGGTGCAGTCTTGTATTCCGTGGACTTCCCCAATGATCCTGGGGCTGGTTTATGGCGGCCACCCGTCGGAGAACTTATGGATTGGAATGGGGATGGGTTGGCAGACTTAGAAGGGGTATTTGCAGATTTGGACGGACACTACCGGGTGTACTCCGCAACGGACGGCTCCTTGCTCCTAGATGCGAGTTCGGAAGCGGGATTCAATGTCGGGCGCATGAATATTGGGGATGTCACCGGGGATGGAATTCCGGACTTGGGTCAGACGCTAAGGGCATGGATTCAGACGTTGGACGGCGTGACCGGAGAGGTGTCTTCATTCACGGGGAGTGCTGGGCATAGCATCGGTTGGGGAGCACCTTTTGTTGACTACAACCAGGATGGATWCATGGACTTCCTGGTGAGTTGGAGWGGYCATAGCTACTACGGCACATCAGATACGATTTGGGTGGTCGCTGGGAGGCCAGGCAGCCCCGAGGGCGAATCCTGTGACAACCCACTCGTTTGGTTCGCTGAACCTCCGATGGCTTTCGATACGTCCGCGTCGGGGAACTCCAGCCATACAGGAGCTACGCCATGTTTGAATTCTCCGGCCAATGACATCTTTGTCCTATTCCCCTATTGGGAGGGTTTTGAGGTCACAACCAGTGGAGCCAACTTCGATACGATCATCAATGTGTTCGACGGGTTGGATTGCAATGCGCCTTGCGTCGCATCCAATGACGATTCGCCCTTGGGCGGCACGGGCAGTCGTGTACACGTCTCCCCGGCCAACGTGCCTAGCGGTTATGCAATGCTCCAGGTCAGTGGAGTCGGTGGGCAATCGGGCCAGGGAGTTCTGGCAGCGACAATCGCGCCATTGGATTGCCTCCAGCCCCTGGATAATGGATTTGGCGACAATCATTCCTGCGCGACGGCTGCCCTTATCGGGGATGGTACACACCAAATGTATGCGGTATCTGGACAGAGCGACTACTTCACTTTCTGCATACCGCCGGGTGGTTCAGTTCGAGCTGAAGTAGGAATATATGAGGAATACGTGGAGGTGATTACGATTTGGGATGCTTTGGATCCCAACTGCGGTGACCTTTCGGCGGGGACCCATCTATCGGGCGGCTATGCAAACGGGAGAGCCTCTCACTTCAATTCAACGAATCAGGYGCAGAGGGTTATCTTGGAAACTCCAAGTCAGGACCCTACTTACTATGGCACCCCTTTGGATTGTGCTCCCTACTCCTTGTCGATACGTACAACCCTAGGCGTGCCATGCCCGGACGAGATCGGTTCCAGGGCCTGCAACGCAGAAGTCAATTCCATGGGGCAGCCGGCGTCCCTCGCCGGTTGGGGAAGCCCGATCGCCCAGGACAATTCCTTTTGGTTGATCGCCCGTGGATTGCCCCAGTCCCAGGCAATCTACTTCCTAGCCAGCCGCGGGGCTGGTCTTGTGTCGTACCCTGCAGGGTCCGATGGCAACTTGTGTCTCGGTGGTGGGCAGCCCCTCGCCCGATTGCACGATACGATTGGTTCTTCGGTTACCTGGAGTTACCCAGCCAAGATCGAACTGGACGCCATACCGGAACCTCCGCTCCTGAGCACTTCTGTTGCTTCTGGAGAAACTTGGTACTTCCAGGGTTGGTTCCGGGATGGCACTCCTGGGGGCAGCAACTTCACAGACTCATTGGAAGTCCTGTTCCAGTGATCTTGATCTAGTGGCCTCCCACGGAAGCGCCCCCGCGCACTCTTCACAGGGAAGAGTGCG
>JAESRM010000108.1 GCA_016764635.1 Planctomycetota bacterium | reverse complement strand
ACGCCGATGAAGCTATTCGCCTTGCAGAGCTGGCGCGCAATAGTGGCCTAGAGCCTTGGATCAAGCTCGAGGTCACGCCGGACCCGCGCACCCTGCTGCCCGACCCGATCGAAACCCTCATCGCTGCGGAGAAACTCGTCAAGCTTGGTTTCACCGTGCTGCCGTACATGCCGGCCGATCCCCTACTCGCCAAGCGCCTAGAGGAAGTGGGCTGCGCAACCGTCATGCCCCTCGGCAGCCTGATCGGAACCGGTCTTGGAATTCGAACACGGGATGCCATCGGCATCATCATCGAACAGGCCACGGTGCCCGTGGTAGTCGATGCGGGTTTGGGCTTGCCCAGCCATGCATCCGAAGCCATGGAAATGGGCGCCGACGCCGTGCTCGTCAACACGGCCCTCGCCATCGCCGACTCCCCCGCGCTGATCGGCCAGTCCTTCAAGCTGGGCACCCAAGCCGGACGCCTCGCCTACCTTTCTCGCCCGGGTGCCTCGTGCAACGAGGCCCAGGCTTCATCACCCCTCACCGGATTTCTCAATTGATGCAGCTCACCGATCTCCTGGCGCGCATGGACTCGCCGAAGCTCCACGCACTTCTAGAAAACCAGGATAGCGATCGAGCACGCGGCGCCCTGCACCGGACGGACAAACGGCCCGAGGACCTGGCCCTGCTGCTCTCCCCTGGCGCGGACTCCATACTCGAAGAGATCGCCCAGGAAGCCAAGCGCATCTCACGCGAACGTTTTGGATTCACGATCGGCCTTTACGCTCCCCTCTACCTGTCCAATGTCTGCGTGGGCAAATGCTCTTATTGCGGCTTCCGAGCCGACCTCAAGATCGTTAGGCGCACGCTCACCCAGGACGAAATCAAGAAGGAATTGGAAGTCGTCACCAGTCACGGCATCCGCGACATTCTACTCGTCTCCGGCGAAACCCCGCGCAACGTGGGAACGGAGTACATGAAGCAAGCCATCGCGAGCACTCTAGAGGTCGCCTCAAGTGTCAGCATGGAGATCGCTCCGGTCCCGATGGAGGACTACCAAGCCATGCGCCGGGCCGGCGCCACCGGGCTGACCTTGTTYCAGGAGACTTACGACCAGGACGCCTACAACAAGGTTCACTTCTTCGGACCTAAGGGCGATTTCCACTATCGCTTGGCTGCCCTCGACCGCGCGGGTGCGGCGGGCTTGCGCAAGCTGACCGCGGGCGCGCTATTCGGGCTTTCCACATGGCGACTCGAAGGCATGCGACTCGGCCTGCACGCCGCCTACCTGCAAAAGCGATGGTGGGAGAGCCAAATTTCCATCGGGCTGCCCCGCTTGAAAGGCACCCCCGACAACTTCGACATCCCCAAGCCGATCGACGATCGCACCTTGGTACACCTACTCACGGTGATGCGCGTCTTCCTGCCCGACGTGGGGATTTCCATCTCGACCCGGGAGACTCCCGAATTCCGCGCCAACGTGCTCGGCTTGGGCGTGACGCACATGTCCGCGGGGTCCAAGACGGAACCCGGTGGTTACACCGAAGAGAAAATCGCAGACGAGCAGTTCTCCATCTCGGATGAACGCTCCCCGGAAGAGGTCGCTGCCAGCTTGCTTTCCATGGGTTACGACCCGGTCTGGAAGGATTGGGACACGAGTTTTGTGAGCACCGTATGACGACCATTCAAGTCAATGGCGAAGCGCGCGACTGCGAGGAACTGCTGACCATCGCCCAGCTCCTGAACGAACTGGGAGTGCCCGTGGATACCGTCCTTGTGGAGCGCAATCGCCAGGTCGTTGCCCGGACGGAGTTTGATAAGCAGCGCATCGAAGAGGGCGACGTGTTCGAATTGGTGCGCTTCGTCGGCGGCGGCTGAGCCCCGGCGCCCACGGCAATCGAGCCCCCCGGAAGCCGCGACCTCGTCGAGCCCGATCCCGTAGGTGCGTCCCGATTCGAGCTTCGCATGGCCCCCTGGTGGAGCAGCCTCCAGTGACCTGCCGGGAGGACATAAGGAGCCGCACCCTTTACCAGGCCCCACCAGGGCTGGTGATTCGGTGGCACCCTATTTGCTTCTTCTTCGGTACCTCACTCCTTTGGAGTCTCCGTCATGAAGAAAGCCCGCCTCCACATCACCTGGTTGACCCTCGCAATCTGCGCCCTGGGAACCCCCAGCCAAGCACAGAACAACGCCGAGATCACCTCACTAGCCATGGCCCCCCCCGCCATGGCTTCGGTCGTTTCCAGCCAACGCTCCCAGACTCGACAGCGRCCGCAATCCCGCCCCAGGCCCACTGCCAGGCCCAGCTCGAGGCCCACTTCCCGGCCCACAGCGCGCCCGACCCAGCGCCCCACTTCAAGGCCTACTGCGCGCCCGACCCAGCGCCCCACTTCACGTCCTACGGCCCGGCCCGTTTCGCGACCCACTTCGAGACCCACCGCAAGGCCCACATCTAGGCCCACCACGCGGCCGACGGCCCAGCCTAGGTCTCGCCCCACGTCTCGCCCAAGCATCCAGCCGACTTCGAGGCCGACCTCCCGGCCCGCTGCCCAGCCCGCCCGGAATGCGCGACCCAGCTCAAGCCGCCCCATGCCGACCCGCAGCAGGGACCCCCGCTCCGGCAACACGTCCACCGGCAACTCGAGCTCATACCCGACGCCCGTCTATTCGCCCAAGCCGACACGCACCGTAGTGCCCAAGGTCTCAAACTCCACAACCTTGCAACGCGCCCGTGAGCGCGCACGCAGCGCCACCCGGTTCAAGCCCAAAAACTCGGTGAGGAGCCAGCCGACCACGGCCCAGAAAATCCAACAGGACCGACTGAAACGAGCTCGAGCTGCCAACCGGATGCGCACCACCACCCCCGCTGGCCTCAAAACCAAGAGTTCTAAATCACGGGGACGCAAGACTGCCTCCTCCAGTAAGCCTCGCGCTTCCGCCGGGGCTGCCCGAATTCAAGCAGCACGGGACCGCATCAAGAAAGGCCAAAAAGCGACTTCTGGAACTCGTGCTCGAACCCAAGGCGGGCTCAAAGCCAAGTCCTCCGGAATCAAGCCCAACGGCCTAAAGCCCAAAGCTGGCCGGAAAGAAAAGCCCGGGTCCTTCACCCGCAAAACGAAGGGCGGTGGACTCAAGCCCCAAGGCAAAATTCGACCGGGTTCCAAGTCCAGCGAGAAAAAACGCCGCAAGACCGCGCGTAAGGATTACGTCGACAGCTTCGGAAGCGGCCCCATCCCGGGCGGCGGACTGACCTCTAGCGGGGGTCGCCCCAACACGGATTTCGGAAGTTCCCGCGCTCGCAATGGACTCACCCCTGGGGCAGGCCGCGGTGGCGCAATCACCGGCGGCTCCGGSCACGGACGMAACCTGTGGAGCCAYAACGACCACGGCTACCGACGCGAYCCCTATTCCAACTACTATTGGAACTGGAACGTTTGGGGCTCCGGCTACGGATGGTTCTGGTGCCCGACCCAATGGGCCACCACCTGCTGGTGGGATAGCTATTGGTACAACGGCGGCTACTGGAACTACGGCTATCGCCCCAGCTTCTACTACGGYGGCCCCTTCACTGCGCCTCAATACACGGTGATCGTGCAGGTCAACCAAGCCCCCATCGAGATCATTGARGARCAACCSGCCCCGGTTGTCCAGATYGCTGAGGCCRTYGCGCCCGCGCCWAGGATGGCWCCGGCTATCAACCGCGCGGCTGAGTACTACCTGACCCTGGGAGACCGTGCTTTCCGMAGCGGTCGCTACTCCGACGCGGTCCACCACTATGGCAAGGCCGTCGAGTATTCCCCGGGTGAAGGAATCCTTTACTTGATCCTCTCSGACGCCCTMTTCGCAACAGCKGACTACCACTACGGYGCTTTCGCCCTKCGWAAGGCGCTCGAACTGGATCCCGGTTTGGTGGATTTGACCGTGGACAAGCGCAGCTTCTACGATCGCCCCTCCGACTTAGACGCTCAAATGACGCGGGCTCGCACCTACATCTTGCAAAGCCCCCACGACAACGATGTGCGGCTCATGTTGATCGCCAACGAGGTGTTCATTGATCACCCCGAAGCAGCCCTCGCGCTGCTTGGACAGCCCGAATCGAAGGCTACTGCGGAAACCAACGCAGGAAGACTGCTACAGGAACGAGCCCGTATTGACCTGGCGCGCAAGCAACAGGATCAAAACCAGGAGGATGCCGTGTTCGAAGTCGTCCCCCTAGATCAGGACTGACGTACATTTTTTACGATATTCAATGCTCCTTGCGGCACCGGCCTACCGGTGCCGCTTTTTTTGTGCCGAGTACGGTCTGCCCTCAAGCGCGCACTACAACTGAACTTCTCTGGGTCCGGAGTCGCCGTGAAAGACCTCCACGTCCGGCATCCAGCCCTTCGCTTTCGAGTATCGCGACCGCACGTGGCGGACCAACTCGGGCACCGCGTCCGGGTGGGCCATGATCACGGTGCAGCCGCCGAATCCAGCACCGGTCAACCTCGAACCATAGCACCCTTCAACCTCCAAGGCCGACTCCACCAACAGGTCCAACTCCGGACTCGATACCTCAAATTTGTCTCTCAGGGAGCGGTGGGTCTCGGTCATGAACATTCCAAGACGCGCATAGTCCCCCTCCAGGAGAGCCTGCCGGGCAGCAAATGTGCGTACCACTTCCGCAACCACATGGCTGGCCCTCTGCTCTAAAACGGGCTCCAGCTTGGAGCGATGCAATTCAAACTCCGACGGGTTCACATCCCGGAGGCACTGGGCATCGGGCACCCACCGCTTGAGTTCTTGAAATGCCCTAGCGCATTGCTGTACGCGCTTGTTGAATTCCCCAGCGGCCAATTCCCTCTGCACGCCACTGTTTGCCACCACGATAGACAGCGCATCAAAGTCGATGGGCAGATGCTCATATGTTTCGTCCTTGCAGTCCAACCAAAGCAGGTGCCCTGGTTTCGCCAGACCGATCGCGAAAGGATCCATGATGCCACACTGCACGCCCACAAATTCACGTTCAGCACGTAGGGCGCATTGCACCTGATCGGCACGCTTCAACCCTAGATTCCAGACGTCACTCAGCGCGAACGCCGTTCCCACGCAAATCGAAGCGGAGGAGGACAGACCCGCACCCACCGGGAGGTTGCCCC
>JAESRM010000333.1 GCA_016764635.1 Planctomycetota bacterium | reverse complement strand
GGAGGGTCTGGGGGGTCGTGGAGTGTTCGGCGCGCGGTCAGGTGATGTCCACGTGGGTGAAGCCCGGGAAAATGCCTTGGGCTTCGGGTAGGTCCTTGAGGGATGTGTACTCGGCTACCTTGCCGAAGCGTTCCCAAAGGGCTGCTACGGCCGGGTTGTGGTGGGCGGCTTCGATGGCGGAGGCGTCCTTCCACTCGAAGATTTCCAGCAGGGTGCCGTCGGTGCTTTTGAGCACGTAGGGCGGGCGGTCACTGACGAGGCCTTCGCCCATGAGGATGCCGTGGTGTTCACGCACGAGTTCTAGCAGGGCTTGTTCTTGGCCTTCGAAAGGCCTGTAGAGGGCGATGACGGGTTGCGACATGATTAGAATTGCAGGGGTGCGATGATGTTGGATTGGTGGGCGATGGGGCTACCGGCTTGGTAGGCGATGCGGCCGCGAAGGATGGTGGCCACGGGCAGGCCGGCGAGTTCGCGGCCCGCAAAGGGGCTCCAGCCCGCGTTGCTTTCCAGCCAATCCAGATCCAAGGGAGTCTGGATGCTGGGGTCGACGATGGAAACATTGCCCTCGACGCCGGCGGCCAAGGGGCCACGATTCTTGATGCCGTAGACCTGGATGGGACCTTGCACTGAAAGGCGCACGATGTCCTCCAGCTTGAGCCAGCCGTCGCGCACGGCGGTCARSARCAGGGGCAGGATGGTCTGGGTGCCRGGGATGCCSGAAGGGGAATGGGGATAGGTTTTGGCCTTCTCTTCRAGCGTGTGRGGCGCGTGGTCGGAGCCGATGCAGGTGATRAGGCCTTCSGCGGTGGCTTGCCGTAGGGCGTCCTGGTGGCGGCGTTCGCGCACGGGCGGGTTCATCTGCGCGTGSGAKCCRTGYTGCTCGTAGCAGTCGGGAGCGTGCAGGAAAAGGTGGTTGGGCGTGGCTTCSAGGGTGACCAGGTCGCCCAGGTCGCGCTCGCGYACCATTTGCAGTTCYTCGGCGGTGGAGATGTGCAGGATGTGAACCGGGCGGCCGGTGAGCTCGACCARATCCAACATGCGGCGYGTGGCCATGACCGCGCATTCCACGTCGCGRATTTGRTGGTGGTCGGTGACCTTTGASGTGGCCGCCATGGCYTTGTAGCGATCGTTCAAGCGGAAGTCGTCCTCGGAGTGCACGGTCACGCGCCGCGTGCCGCCTCGCAGGATTCGCTCCAAGGTCGGATCGTCCCTGACCAGCAGGTTGCCGGTGGAGGAGCCCATGAATATCTTCACTCCGGCGCATCCGGGCAATTGTTCCAACTCACCCAGCTGATCCGCATTTTCGGCGGTGCCTCCCACGAAGAATGCGTAATCCGTGAATGCGGTGCGGTCCGCCCGGTCCAATTTATCGGCCAGGGTGGCCGGGTCCACGGTCAGCGGGTTGGTATTGGGCATTTCCATGAAGGCCGTGATGCCCCCGGCAAGCGCCGCCCGCGACCCGCTTTCGATGTTCTCCTTGTGGGTCAAACCCGGTTCGCGGAAGTGCACCTGGGGATCGACCAAACCCGGGAAGACCCACTTGCCGGTCGCGTCGTAACGTGGGGTGGTGTCGGCGGCGACCAGTCCGGGGCTGACCGCTTTGACGATTCCGTTCAGGATCAATACATCGGCTTGGAGCACACCGTCGGGGGTGATCACTTGCCCCCCTTGGATGAAGATGTCTTGGCTCATGGTGTTTTTGTGGTTCTGAGGGGGCGCACGCTATTGGGCGAGAAGTGTGCGGATGGAAGTGGCCAGGGCCTCGCCCTCTAGCAGGGTGCCCGGTTGCCAGTCGATGCCTAGACCTTGACCTTCGACTTTGGGGATGATGTGGAAGTGCACATGGAAAACGGCCTGGTGGGCGGGGGCCCCGTTGTTTTGCAGCACATTGTAGTGCTCGGCGCCGGTGGCTTGCAGTACGGCGCGGGCGACCCGGGGCAGGGCGCGGCCGAGGGCGGCCGCGCTGTCGTCGGAAAGCTCGTGGAGGAAGGCCTTGCGCTCTTTCGGAATGACCAGGGCGTGCCCTCGACTGAGGGGGCTCACATCCAAAAAGGCCAATACGTGCTCGTTCTCCAACAGGCGGTGGCAGGGGATTTCCCCGTCCAGGATGCGATCGAAGATGGTGCGTGGGTCGGTCATGGAAGGGGCCTACTTGGCCAGGGAGTTGGGAAGCTGTGCGATCAGGGCTTTGAGTTCGCGGCCCATGGAGTCGATGAAATCCAGGTCGCTGGGGGCTTCGGCGGGGGATAGGACGAAAGGGGTCAAACCCAGATCGACCTTGAGCTGGTGGGCCAGCCGCGCGTCGGGGGAGGCTTCGAACAGCATGATGTTCGCACCGCTCGTTTGCTGGGCTGCCGCCAATTCCTGGAGTCGCGTTGCATCCAGGGATTTTTCGGGATCCGCGTCGAACACCTGAATCGCGATGCCGTGGCGTCGCGCGGGGTAGGCGTAGGCATCGTGATTGGCCAATAGGGTGCGGCCCTGTAAGGCCTCTGCGAGTTGGGCCCAAAGGCCGTCGAGCTCGCGTAAGCGTACCTCCAGGGCAGCAGCCTTGGGCTGTACGGTCTCCGCGGTCACCCAGCCCCGCAAAAGGGCTTGTTCTTGCAGGGCGCGGGCTTGTTCGAGGGCTAGCAGGGGGTCCATCCAAACATGGGGGTCAAAACCCACATGGTCGTGGGCGCCGCGAGCGCCGTGGCTGTGTTGCAGCTGGCCCTTGTGTTCGATCCAGCTCCCCGCAAATCCCTTGCTGACACGGACCAGGCGGGTCGGGGCCAGGTTGGCTGTCATGAGCCAAGTCTCCAAACCTGCGCCGTTGACGAGTACGGCTCGCGCCCGGGTCAAACCTTCCAGGTCTGTGGGGCTAGGGGTCCAGTGGGCCGGATCTTGGCCGGGAGCCAGCAGGCATTCGACCGCGGACTCAGGCCCTAGCAGTTCCCGGGCCAAGGTGGTGAGTGGCCAAGTGGAAGCCAGTATGGGCCCCACATTGCGGTCGTGCTGGTGCTGCGACTCGGCTTCACCGCTGCAGGCGGCAAGGGCGCACAGGCCCACAAGGAGCAAGATCCGGCGGAGTGGTGCATGGGGCGTGACCATGGGAGACATTCTATCCCCTGACGCCATTCAATCCAGGGGTCCGAGCCAATCCACGGATTTCCTWGTCTGTAGGGTCCGGGAATCAGTGGGGAGCGCGCCGAAGTCTTGTCGATTGAGCCCTGTTGCCCGGAAATCGATTCCGGGTTGCGGAGCGACCCCCCCGGGAAACACGGCCAGTAAAGAATTCCCATCCCATGGGTGAACCACTTCGTTGCGTAGCGGTTTGCGAACTCAAGGGGCGCAATTTTCCGCGTCGATTGAATGGGAAGGAAGCGTTCTCGGAATCCGAGACCCCGCCATGCACTTGCACAACCCGCACAAATCCAAGCAGCGCACACACGGCATGACCCTGATTGAGGTCGCCGTGGCTTTACCGATCGTTCTGGTCGCGTTGGGCATGTTCTTGCAGATGCTCACGGCTGGATTGGGTATTCGAACCACGAGTGGGGAGACCTGGGCTGCGAGCTGCGCCGGCCAGGATGTCTTGGAACTTATGCGCAACCAGGCCTTCTCCGAATTATTCGTGGCCTACAACGCCGACCCCATGGATGATCCGGGCGGGCCGGGAACCGCCCCAGGCAGTTCATTTTCCGTACCGGGTTTGGCCGTACGCCGGGATGACTTGGATGGATTTGTGGGAGAGGTGATCCTGCCTTTTTGGAACGCAGGGACCGATCTGGCACCCGTCTGGCAAGTGCGCGAGGACATGGTCCAGGAGGACCTGGGACTACCCCGGGACTTGAATGCCGATTCCATTGTGGATGCGTTTGACCATGCCGGAGACTTCACCATCCTGCCCGTGATGGTGCGTTTGCGTTGGCGCAGCAAGTGGGGCCCGCGGGTCATGACTTTGAGCACGGTGCTCTCGGAGGTGCGATGATCTCCAAGCGGAACAGTAAGCGGGGCTTCACCCTGCTCGAGATGATGATGGCATTCACTTTGTTGGCCATGGTCATGCTCAAAGCCCAGGGCGCGATGAAGGCCGCTTCCCAGGGAATTGGCGATGAAACCAAGCGGGCCATGATCGAGGATCAAGCTCGTCGTGTGTTGCGCCAGGTCGGATTCGCGGTCATGGGTTCCGACAGAGCCAGCCTGCTGCCCGGAACCATGGCGCCGATCAGCACCGAAAACCTGCGCTACCGCGTGAATTTGGGCGTACAGGATGGCGAGGTCGTTTGGAGCGACCGTGAGATGGTGGCCATGGATACGGGGCGCTTGAATGTGTACTGGGCTGAAAACCCGGACGAGGCCAACGAAAAGAAAGTCGTTTGGAGCAAGCTTGTGGCCCCCTATCTACAGGGCGAAATACTCAATGGCATTGACGACAATGGCAATGGGCTGGTCGACGAAACGGGTTTGAGTTTCGTGATCCAAGGCAACGCCGTGACGATTCGTTTGACCTTGCAGCTCATCGGCGAAAACGACGAGCCCTTGACTCGAACCGTAGAAACAACGGTGACCTGCCGCAATCTGGAGGGCTCGGAATGAAGCTCTTTCAGCCCATGCAGGCACCCTCGGGAAGCCGTTCAGGTGGCGCCCTGATCGTGGCCTTGGTTACGATTTCGGCGGTGGTATCCTTGGGCGGCGCCTACCTGCAAATGGTCACCTCGGCTAGCAAACGTCAGTCGGCAGAGGTCGGAACACTGAAGGCCTTCTACCTGGCCGAGGCCGGGCTTGCGGAGGCCTTCCAAGCGGTTCGAATGGGCCGTAGTGGTCAAATTGGAAGCATCCAGAACCCCGCCCAATACGCCAAAGGCTTGGTTTGGGTCGATGCTTCACAGACCAAGGACGACCAGATTCGATTGGTGGCCACCGGCATGTGGGGCGGCGGACGGGCGACCATCGCCTATGTGCTCGAGCCCAAGGAATTGACCCTGGGCATCTTCTCGGAAGAGAATCTGGACATCGACCAGGTGCTCATGATCGACGGCTACGACTCGGGTCAGGGAAGCTACACCCAACAGGTCCAGGAGGAACAGGTCCAGCCGGCAGGCATGCCGCTCGAAGTGGAGTCCTTCTTGTCAGCGGCGTGT
>JAESRM010000219.1 GCA_016764635.1 Planctomycetota bacterium | reverse complement strand
ACATCGCCCCGGGAACTGGGCCCGGTGAGGGCTTCGCGCGGCTCCACTCCGCCCAGGTGGGTGGCCACGCTGCGCAGCAGCTGGATCAATCCCTGGCGCGCCGCATCGCGATCGCCCAGGGCCTGGGTCATGGCGGCCAGGGCCGGTTCGAACAGCACGCTCAAGCCTCCGGCCAGCAGCGATGCCGCCGCGTGATACAGAACATAGGTCTCGGAGTTCTCCATGGCCGGCAAGGCCCAACCGCCCACATAACCCGTCAATTTATTGGCTCACACAACGGCGGTCTCGTCCCCTGCGAGTGAGAATCCCACCCCGCGAAAGGCGCGCACGTCGGCTTTGACTCGAAGGCTCACCAGGGGGTGCCAACGCCCCACGGAATAACCGGCCGCTCTAAGGGGATCCAGCACCGCCACGGGCAGTGCGCCGCTGGCRTGCAAGACCACGCGCCCTTCCCCCTGGGCCGGGTATTGGGCCAATTCCTGGGCAGCCTGGGCCAGGTCCTTGTCCTTGACCGCCAGGATGATGGTGCGCACGGGAGCCAATTCCCCGATGGTGCTCAACAGGCAAACCGCACCGGTTCCGCTGGGCTCGCCAATCGACTCTTGCACGGCGTCGTGCAGCGCCTTGCCAGCCCCGGGCGTACGCGCCCAAACCTGGACACAGCCTTCTCCGCCCACGGCCCGCTGGGCCCAACTGGCCGCCACCGCGTGGGCTAATGCGCCCGCACCAACGATGCCCAGGGGGCCCTTGGGAATGAACGGGGATTGTGTAGAGAGTTGCGACATGCGAGCCTTGGGGTGAGTCGATTCGGCGCGGGTTCGCCGGACTTCGACCCCATAMCTAACCTGCTGGCCGACCGATACGTAGGCTCAAGAGCCCGTTTTTTGAGGAACCCGAGAACCTAAGGGTGTCCATTGCTCCAGAGGGACCCGCACCAATGAAAACGGGGCTGCAAGCCCGCCCGGCCCAGGTGCGCCAGCAGGGACTCCATCCAAGGCCCCGGTTCTTGATCCTGCGGGATCACCCCATAAAAGCTGGCCCCGCTGCCACTGAGCTGGAAGGCCTTGGAATCGAAGTCCGTGAAGGCCTGACGCCAGGGTTTGAGACCGGGAACCCCAAGGATCGCAGCCGCCTCCAAGTCGTTGCAACGCTCGACCTCCAGTTGACACCAAGGCCTTGCCCCGGGCGCTTCCTGCAAATCGATCCGCCTACTTTCCAAGGCCCCGTAAATCGCGCCCGTGGGGCAACCCACGTCGGGTGTGATCACGCACAATCGAAGGTCCGGGACGGGGTCGGTCTGGGCCAAAATCCGCTGGCCTTGGTCAAAACCAAGGGCGGCGTTCATCGAGCGGTTCGAATCGGGCAGATGCCCCAAAACATGGGCGAAGAAAGGGCAATCGGACCCCAATTCCGCCAGCAAGGATTCGACTTCGATGTTCGCCAATTCGATTCCGAGCCCCAAGGCCAAGGCGTAAGCCGCGGYGGCCGCATTGGAGCTGCCCCCGCCCAAACCGGCCTGGCTGGGGATGTTCTTTTCGAGTTCAAAAGTCAATCCACACGGCAGGTCGAAATAAGCCTCGCTGTATTTCTGTGCCACCAGCCGGGCCGCGCGCAGGACCAGATTGCTAGCGTCCAACGGGATATCCACACTGCGCGCAGGGCCGCGAATGGCCAGTTGCATTTCGCCCTTGGGAACCGTCGGGTCCAGGACCAATTGCAAGGTGTCATACAGATCCAAGGCCAGCATCAGGGTTTCCACCTGATGGAATCCGGATGACTTCTTAGGCCCCACTTTCAGGGTCCAATTGACCTTGGCGGGGCAATGCAACGTTTGCGAAAACATGGCTCAGACTTCTAGGCTCCGGCGGGCGTCGTGGAGGACAACAGCATGTTGTCGATCAAGCGCACATCGCCCGCGCGCGCGGCGATCAAGGCCACCGCATGTTGAAGCTCACCCACGGGTTCGCTTCCATTCCACTCTTCGGGGTCGCGAACGGCCGCATACTCCACGAACAGATCGCCTTGCTTGAGGACAGCTTGCATGTGCCGGGCCAGCACGGCCGGGTCGCGCTGGCCCTGATTCCACAGGGCACGCGCGCCGAAAAGGGCCCGTGAAATGAACATGCCCGCCGCATACTCGGACTCGGACAGGCGCGTATTGCGCGAAGAAAACGCCATGCCCGAAGGCTCCCGATGGGTCGTGCAAATGACGACCTCGGGTCCGTCCATGTTGCGCGCCAGATCGCGCACGACCAGGGCCTGCTGGTAGTCTTTTTGGCCAAAGTAGGCGCGCTTGGGTTTCAGGATTTCAAAGAAGCGGCCCACGATCGTGGCCACGCCTTCGAAGTGCCCCACACGGTACTCGCCCTCCAGCCCCTCGGCGCAAGGCCCCGGATCCAAGAGGTATTCAGGTAACAATCCGCCACGCTCATCCAGGCGCCCCGGAAAGAACTCGGGCAAGGTACCGGTGAATGCCATGTGGCAACCCGCCTCGTTCAGCAGCTTCGCGTCGCCAGTAAAATCCCGGGGGTAGGATTCCAGATCCAAGCTCTCCCCGAACTGCAAGGGGTTCACAAAGATGCTGACACACACCCGGTCGTTCTCCAAGGCCGCCTGGCGAACCAGGTTTTGATGGCCCTCGTGCAAGGCTCCCATGGTGGGCACAAATCCCAAACTCAACCCCTGGGCAGCCAACTCCCGGCACCAAGCGATGGCCTCCCTTGGACCTTCAAAGCACTCGATGGTCAAAAGCTGCACTCCGCCGGGAGGCGCTCGAGGCACTGGGCCACGCTGGCACCTGTACCGGGAATTTGCCAATCCGGAGCGATCTGGGCCAGGGGCTCGAGCACGAAACGCCGCTCCACCAGGCGCGCATGGGGCACCTTCAAGCCTTCCTGCTGCACGCTCTGAGTGGCGTACAACAGCAGGTCCAAGTCCAGGGTGCGCGGACCCCAATGCTCTTCAGCCGAACGGTCCCGGCCCAAGTGAGTCTCGACTTCCTGACAAACCCGTAACAGCGCCCCGGGCGCGAGCGTCGTCTCGACCACGATGGCGCCATTCAGAAAATCGGCCTGGTCGGCGGGTCCGCCCACGGCCTTCGTCTGCATCCAATCCGAGCGCCGCAGCAGGGTAATGTCGGGGTGCTTGTCCAGCCTCAACGTGGCGCGCTTAAAGGTTCGCTCCACATCCCCCACGTTGCCGCCCAGGGCGATGGCCGCTTCAAAGCGCTTGTTCGTATGTGCTTGTGTCATGTTCGATCAACCCACTTTGCGCAGGGAATCCGGGCCTTGCCCCTTGCGACGCAGGGCTTGCACCAAACCGCGTCCCACATAGAAGTAACCGAGGAGGAAAAGGAAAGGCACGGGCACCAAGTAGAGAACCAGGGCGGAGACCATCCACTTGACCAGGGCTTGACTGTTGCCGCGGCTTGTGCGCGCGGAGGCCATGGCGTGACCGTATCGCACTTGGCTGACCATCAGGAAGCCGAGCGCGGGCAGCAGCACGAGGATGAAAGGTTCGAGCACGCTCACGAAACTCATGCGCAGGGTTTCGGGCAAGAAAGCCAAGCCCTTGCCGACCGCGGTGGCCTCGGGACCGGAGCCTTCGATGCCGCCCCCCAAAGAGAGGGTCATCAGCATGGTGGCGACCAGGGTTCCGGCGGCCGCCGGGGACGGGAGTCCCTGGAAAAAGCGATGGTGCTCCTCACCCGGCTCCGTGGTCAGGTTGAAGCGTGCCAAGCGGATGACCGCCAAAAGCGTGTAGCAGGCCACGGCCAGGAAATTCAGGCGCGGATGGAACAGGCCTTCCGCCTCGAGCATGGTCTTCGCAACCATGGCCGGGGCCACGCCGAAAGTGATGCAATCGGCAAAGGAGTCCAGCTGGGCCCCCATTTCGCTGGAGGTGTCCGTCATGCGGGCCACCTTGCCATCCAGGGCGTCAAAAACCAGAGCCAGCAGGATCAACCAGCAGGCGCTGGCCAAAAGGCTGTGGTAGAGCGGGGTTCCGGAGCCCGCTGCCAGGGCGTCGATAGCCTTGGATATAGCGAGCAGGCCACAGCCGGCGTTAGCCATGGTTAGGAGGGACGGGAGCAGGGCGATGCTGGGCGAGGGGATAGCCATGGGAAGAATCTAACACGGGCGGGGCGCGGGGTGGGAATATGGGTGCATCCCGTTCCCACCGGGGGCTCGCTGCCCTATTATGGCCGCCATCATGAGTGAAATCGTCAGCATACACGGGCGGGAAATCCTAGATTCCCGCGGGAACCCCACGGTCGAAGTCGATGTCCTGCTACTCAGTGGGGCTTTTGGCCGCGCTGCGGTGCCCTCCGGGGCCAGCACCGGCATTTACGAGGCCCACGAACTCCGAGACGGCGATGAGCGCTACAACGGAAAAGGCGTGCGCCAGGCCGTCGCGGCCATCAACGGCGAGATCGACGAAGCCTTGGAAGGCTGCGAAGGCCTCGACCAGGGCGAGATCGACCGCACCCTGATCGAACTCGACGGCACGGAGAACAAGTCTCGCCTGGGCGCCAACGCCATCCTGGGCGTGTCCTTGGCAGCGGCCAAAGCCGCCGCCGAAGAGAGCGACCTGCCGCTCTACCGCTCCATCGGCGGATCTCAAGCGCACATCCTACCGATCCCCATGCTCAACATCTTGAACGGTGGCGAGCACGCGGACAACAACGTGGACCTGCAAGAGTTCATGATCATGCCCATGGGCGCGCCCTCCTTCACGGAGGCCCTGCGCATGTCCACCGAGGTCTACCACACGCTCAAGTCCGTGCTGAAGAGCCAGGGCATGAGCACAGCCATCGGCGACGAAGGCGGCTTCGCCCCCAACCTGAGCTCTAACGAAGCGGCCATCACCTTGATCCTCGAGGCCGTGGAAAAAGCGGGCTTCTCCCCGGGCGCTGATATGCAGATCGCCATCGACGCGGCCGCCTCCGAGTTCTACAAGGACGGCATCTACACCATCGACGGCAAACCCCACGATGCGGACGCCATGGTGGCCTACTACCAGGGTCTGTGCGACAAGTACCCCATCTTCTCGATCGAAGACGCCTTCGACCAGGACGATTGGAGCGCGTGGCAAGACCTGACCAGCGCCATTGGTGACCAGGTACAAATCGTGGGC
>JAESRM010000218.1 GCA_016764635.1 Planctomycetota bacterium | reverse complement strand
CTGCATTCTGCAGCGCCGCGGGCCTTTCCATAACGAGTCAAGTTGTCCGGTCTTGGTACTCCTCGTCACTCGCCGCCAAGCCAGGCGGTGGCCTCGTCAGAGCCCAAGCGGCGTGAGTAGTACGCGTAAACGGGTAGTCCGGAAACCACCATCACGAAGCCTGAGATCGCTCGACCCGGAGTTGCGAGGAAGGTGTTGACCAACAGGAATGTGGTGACCACCAGAAAGATTGCAGGGACTATGGGATACCCCCATACGCGGTAGGGGCGCTCTGCATCGGGCATTTTGCGGCGCAGGATGAAGAGCGCGACACAGGACATGCCGTAGAAGATCCAAATCACGAATACGTAGATGTCCGTGAGGATGTCGAAGGTCCCGGAGAGGGCCAGTACGAGGCCCCATGCGCCCGTGGCCAGTACCGCGAAGGCGGGTACTCTGCGGGCCGAAATGATGCCGAGGCTCGCGGGCATGAGGCCCTTGCGCGCGAGAGCATAAGGAAGGCGTGCTCCGACCATGATTGTCGTATGCAGGGTTCCGTAGGCTGAAATCACGAGTCCCGCTGACATCAAGCGAGCCATTGTATTGCCACCAAAGCGTTGCACGGTGGCGTTGGCGATGGATTTGCTCTCGGGCAAGTTACCGATCTCCATGGGGGTGAGCACATAGAAGTACGCAGCATTGATCAGCAGGTAGAGAGCGATGACCAGCAAGGTTCCCCAGATCATGGTCCGTGGCAATGTGCGCCCGGGGTCTTTAACCTCGCCGCCGAGTGCAGTGATGACAGCCCATCCGTTGTAACTCCAAAGCGCTCCGAGCATGGCGGCGCCGAAGCCCCGCACACCGTGGCGCGCGCTTTCGGGCACGCCTTCACCAGCGGACCCGATGGCGTCAAGGGAGTAGTTTTGCCAGGAGCCATCCGAGATCAGGAAACCTCCAATGCCGACGCCGAGGACAAGTGCGATCTTGACCACGGTCAGTGCGGTTGCGAGGTGCCCAGTAGACTTGACGCTTGCCAGGTTTAGAGCCGTCGTGACCGCGATGAACACCAGCGGAAGCGTTCGCAGGGCCCAGGGAGGAAGCCCTCCGCCCAGGAGATCGTTCAGGAAAGTAACGAGCAGAATGGCCAAGGCAGCAACCGACGCACCGATCGCTAGCGTGATCGTCCAGCCGTACAGATAACCCCAGCGCCGGCCGTAAGCTGCGCCAATGTAGTGCAAGGCTCCGCCGGACCGCGGCATCATCGTGCTCAGCTCGGCGTACACCAGGGAGCCGGTCAGCGTGAGCATTCCTGCGCAAATCCAAACCACAAGAACCATGCTCGGCGTGCCCACATTGATGGTCATCACGCGCGCCTTCACAAAGACTCCTGTCCCGATGATATTGGCAAGGATGATAGCCATGGCAGGAATCAGGGTGAGCGAGCGCAGAAGTTTACGCTCGCCAGTAGCCGTGGATGTAGATGCGGGGGGATCTGCCATGGGCCCAAGTTACACTGCGTTTGCGTCTTGTGTGCATGGGTTGTTCATGGGGGCTGAAGGGCGGGATGGGGCCCCCCGTGGGGCTCACCTTGCAGGGGGAGCACGCCCGGATAGATGATCCGCTGTAGATTGCACCGCGCCACGGTAGAAGAAGCCCTAGGCCTCGATCCAGGCCTCCCGGGTAAGTTGTTCTTGGGTAGAATTGGGAGAGATAGAGAAGGTGTCGCTCATATACTCAAATCCACAGATCACCCGCAATGGATCGCAGCTGACCCTAGATATAGAATGAAGAGATACGCTAAATCGAAGCCTGGAAAGGGCTATTTCGTCCTCTTGTTGCCGGCCATGGTATTCCTAACACTCAGCTGTTCCAGCGAAGAGGAAGCGGAGCTTGCCGTTGTCGGAGACCCCGTCGAATATGTCGCTGTTGAAGGCGCCATCGTGAAGGAATTCAGCAACTTCGTGACCGTAGAGTTCCGAGGCATTGAGGAGTCGGCCATCCAGCAGTCCGGTGGCATTGAGGGGRTGAAGGGCACGCCGTTTACGATAATGGAAGTCACGGTCGACGGAGTTCGCCACGAGCTCTCGGACAAGAGCGTGGGCAACGGAAGCCTGGAAATCGATGGTCAGGAGTTGCGAGGGGCGCACTTTGTCATCAGCGCCCCGTGGGAGGTTGTGCCGCACGCAGAGTCGCAAGGGTACAACCCATTTGAACGAGCCCTAGACTTTATAGAGAGCACAGCGAAGCCGGAATAAGGCGGTCAGCGTGGGTGGGGCACTTATTCACGCTAGTTTGGGTGTTGGAGCCTCAGGAAATCCACAAGCCGCTATTATTGGGGTGGTTCCAGCGACCTCAACTCCTCACCGATCGACCATGACATTCTCTCGTGTATTGCAAGCGCTCTCATTTCTCTTTCTCCTAGGCGTCCCGTTGCTGGCGGGCCAGGAAACGAAAGGTCAGGATCGTCATGTGCTTATCATCGGGATCGACGGTGTGCGGCCCGATGCGTTGCAAAGTGCGTTCACTCCTCACTTGACGAGGCTGGCTTGGGAGGGGCGGACCGCCTGGCAGGCGATTGCGGGCGGCGGAGCGGATAGGGACGATCCGACTCGGCAAGCCACCTCTAGTGGCCCGGGTTGGACGAGCATTTTGACAGGCGTATGGGTCGACAAACACGGAGTCGTGGACAACGCTTTTGAGGACACCAAACTCGAGCAGTTCCCTCATTTCTTTGCACGGATTCGCGACGTTCGGCCCGCAGCAGTGCTCGCCTCGATCGTCAATTGGAACCCGATCAATGATCATCTGCTAAAGCCTTTTCCGGGCATTGCGGATCACATTCAAGAGGCCACGAGCGATTTAGAGGTCGAGGCTGCCGCGCGCAAATACCTGCTAGAGTTCAATCCTGACGTGTTATTCCTCCATTTCGATGAAGTGGATGGTGCTGGGCATGAACACGGATACGGTGCGGATGTCGAGGAATACGTGGCAGCCATTGAGAAGGTCGATGTCCACGTGGGCAAGGTGTTGGCTGCGCTCAAATCGCGCCCCAACTACGCGACGGAGGATTGGCTGGTGCTGATCACCACCGACCATGGGGGCATCGACAAGGGGCATGGGGGCCAAACGATCGATGAACGCACGATATGGCTCATTGCCCATGGTCAACACGTCACCCCTGGCAGTTTGCCCAATGGTGTCGGCCACGCGGTGATCGCTCCCACTGCCTTGTCGCACCTGGGCATCGAGCGGCCGAAAGAGTGGGGCATGGTGGAGGCCCTCGTCCTTGGAAAACAACATTGGAAAACCGATGTGGACGTGATGAGCTTCAACATCCGGTACGGCACGGCCAACGACGGCGAGAACTCATGGCCTAAGCGCAAGCATTTGGTCATGGGAGTCATTCTCGATCGTCGACCCGACATCCTTGGCGTGCAGGAGGCCTTGCACTTTCAACTYGACGAGATCAGARCTCGRTTYCCRAACCTSGCATACGTTGGCGTCGGCCGCGACGATGGAAAAACGAAGGGCGAGTACGCCGCGATTCTGTATGACCGGCAGCGCTTTACGATCCAATTCCAAGAGACTTTTTGGTTCTCCGAAACTCCCTACGAGATCGCCTCAACCAGCTGGGGGAACCGCATTCCGCGTATCTGCACGATGGCGATCCTGTTCGACAGGCATACCCAGCGAGACTTGACCGTATTCAACGTGCACTGGGATCACCAATCTCAACCCTCCCGTGAGGCGTCTGCCAAAGGCCTCCTGCGACGCGTAAAGAGCCCCAAAAACGTTCTGGTTCTGGGCGACTTCAACGCCGGAGAAAAGAACCCAGCTTTCCTGACCCTCTTGCAGGACGAATCCTGGGGCCTGCGCGATAGCTTCCGAGTCCTACATCCAGACGAAAAAGCGGTCGGCACCTTCAACGGCTTCCAAAACAAAACCACCGGCCAAAAAATCGACGCCGTGCTAGTCGGCACCACCTGGAAAGTCCTCGATTCCGGCATCCAACGCTCCCCCAAAGGCAAACCCAACCCATCGGACCACTTCCCCGTCTGGGCACGGCTGCAATACGAATAAGGGCCAAGGCAATTCCAACCACGAACATCGAATTGAGAGCCTGCGGCGAGCCTGATCGGCACGTGATCCGTAACCTGTTCCCGCTCTACCTGCATGACATTGCGGAGTACGAGGCCATTGATGTCAATCGACATGGAGTCCTTGGCGCAGCTAGTGAAGATGTCGAGACGCCCGTGAGGCCTATCGATGCTTGGTGGGACGCATTGYTCCCATACCTAATTTGGGCGGACGGTGCCCCGATAGGGTTCAGCCTTGTCATGGGTGGACCCTATGTTGAGGCGACGATCGAAAGTAACGAAATTGATTTCGTGCTGTACGCGTTTTTCGTGTTGCACTCGCATCGCGGTAGCGAAGTGGCTGCGCGCGCAGCGGCACTCTGTATGGATCAACACCATGGGGTCTGGGAGATCGCAACCTACCCGAAGTGTGCGCGCAATGTGGCTTTTTGGACCAAGGTGGTGACCCAGTACAGCCATGGGATCTGCCAGCCGACCGAAGTGGATCACGCCTGGGGCCGTCGAGTCACCTACACGTTTAGGAACGACTCGAATTAGCGGTTGATCTGGACCTGGGCTTACCTTGGCAGGGCAAGCGGGCGATCGAAAACTCGCCAGCGTAGTGCTTCGAAACGGTCTTGACCTTCAGTTTGCACTTCACCCATTTCATCGCCGTGGTTGTGCCCCACAGCGTGCAGGCACTCGTGGGTCATGTGCAGGGAGTGGGTGAACCAATTGAGCGCTTCTTCCTGAAGCCCTTTTAGGGGCATCATCATGAGGCCTTCGCGTCCCCACCCGGCCATGTTCGTGATCCACTGTAGATTGATGATGCCTGTTTTTCGAGTGCCTTCGATCTCTCCAAGGATTTTATGGACGCGTTCCAGCTTGCTCAGATAGCACATGACCCGTGGACCCCAACTGGGCGGTGCTAGCGTCTTGAAGTGCCCAAAAGTGAAGGTGGACCACTCCTTGGGCTGCAACTTGAAACGTACCGATTTGCCGATTGCGTAGCCAATTTTGATCTCAAGCGATTCGTGCGGAGTCTTGAACCCCAAAAAACTCTCCGGGTGCTAGCATTCCTCCATTGGGTAATTCCTGACTATCACTTTTTGAGTAATGAGTAGATATTGAT
>JAESRM010000217.1 GCA_016764635.1 Planctomycetota bacterium | reverse complement strand
AGCCAGAATCGATGAGTACACCCAGGACTACGAAATCCCTGCTGATCAATCCAATCCAGGCGCGAAAGACCGAAGAGCCCCATCGGCCGGCCACTCCGCTCGAACTGTTCTATGACCTGATCTATGTCATAGCGATCGCAAGTGTCGCCTCTGAACTGCACCACGCCCTATCGAGTTGGCACCACGTGCTGTCTTCGGTTGGCATGTACTTGTTCATCTTCTTCTGCATTTGGTGGCCGTGGAACACTTACACCTGGCTCGCATCAGGATTCGACACGGATGATGCCCAGTTCCGGTTGGCCTCGTTTGCCCAAAAGGTCGGCGCCATGATCATGGCTTCAGGGGTCAAGGCGGCCTTCTCGGAGCACCAGTTCCTGACCATCATGATCGGATTCGTGGTCATGCGGGTCCCCTATGTGCTGATCTGGGCAAAGATCGCCATAGACGACAAGGACTCCCGGCCGGTGGCTTTGCGTTACATCACTGGGGTGACGCTCCTGCAAATCGCCTGGACCCTCTCGGTACTCTATTTTGACAATTGGTATCTGTTCTTAGGCCTCATGGCCTTCGAACTCGTTGTCCCTTACCTCGCGGAACACTCAATAGACAAGGGGCTCAACACGAAGTACCACTCGGGCCACATCGAAGAGCGTTTGGGATTGCTGACGATTATTGTGCTCGGTGAATCCATGCTGGCTTCTGTCATGGCCTTCGAGCAAGTTCCTGAGTTCTACTCCACGGAACTCATCCTGTTCATTGCTGGCACCCTCATGATCCTGTTCTCCATGTGGTGGCTCTACTTCGATGAAAAGGTAGAGTCCGAATTGGGCGACGAAACGAAGTCATTCGTTTGGAGCTACGGCCACTACTTCATCTACGCTTTCGCCACTGCGGTCGGCGTGCTGATCAGCGTCAACATCGACGTCCTGACACACCACGCAGAAATCAAAGAGAGCACCGCGGTGCTTGGACTAGGACTCACCGTCGCCGGATTTTTAGTATCTGTCTGGGTGTGCCACGACTGCTTGCTGCACAAAAAAGGCTTCGCCAAGTACGAGTTGCTCTTCCTGGCGGCACTGATCCTGGCAATCACCGTCCTCCCAAACAGCGTGATCCTCACGGGAATCGCGTTTGTGATCTTCAACGCTCTGAGGCTGATCAGGCAACACCGCCAGTGCCGTGCCGAATCGTAGACTGCGCCCCAAGGCCGGAACAAAGCTGTAAGAATGTACCTGGGTCGGTATTCGCGTGCGTGTCTGCCGGTCGAAGTCCGGGTCCATTCTATGGGGTTGCGCTGTGGGAATGTGAAAGGTAGTCGAGCGCTGGAAAGTACTTTTTGGCGAGCAAACGATCGGGAACTGGGCGGCCCCTTCGGCCCCCCCAACCAAGACTGAGGTCGAGCTGGGTAGAAACGTCACTTCCCCAGAAGTGGACAAGCCGGTCACCTCCCGGATTCCACCGATTCCTGCAATGGTGATTTCCACCTTGTCCCCGCCTTCCAATCTGCCGTTGAAAGCCCGGGCGAGGCCCGCGCTGCGAACGACTGCAACCCTGACCCAATCCAAGACCGCTTTGTCCAGGCCATGGGTATATGTCCCCAGGATGATGGGCGAATGTCTTGCGGTATCGACTCGGGCTTCGAAGCCGAAAGACTGACCGTCCCGTACGCATTCGAAGGACCGCCGGTCATCATCGAGCGTGACTTCGGTGGGTTCTACAAACGGCCAGCGCACTTCTGCGGAAAGGACTCCTTTGTGCTCGAGCACTGCCACGAAACAATACGCAGGCTTCCTCCACCTACGGCTGGCCCGAGTTACTATTCGTACCGTCCCAGCCTGCCCCAGCGCCACTGTTGCTGGCGCTGACATCTGTGAGCTACCGGCTCCTGGCTACATCACACGTCGGTCGCGTTCTTGGAATTTCCGAAAATAAGAATGGTGACATTTACCCGACATGTCGTAAGACTTCCAAATGAACATTAAAATTGCCCAACTGTTATTGCGCATGAGCCTAGCCGCTGGATTCCTATCCGCCGTTGCAGACCGCTTTGGTTTATGGGGCGCTCCCGGCCAAGCCAACGTGGCGTGGGGCTCCTGGGATTCATTCGTGGAATACGTGGCATTGCTAAATCCCCTCGTACCGGCCAACCTCATCCCCAGCCTTGGCTGGGTCGCCACAATCGCGGAAGTGGCATTTGCATTGGGACTGATCATCGGTTGGAAGACCAGGTGGATGGCCGTAGGCAGTGCGTTGCTGCTCGCATCGTTTGCCCTGGCGATGACACTCACCATGGGCATCAAGGCTCCCCTCGATTATTCGGTCTTCCCAGCAGCCGCCGGCGCACTCCTTCTGTACCTCACCGTGCCGGTCGGAAACCAAATCCACCATACGGTGTCCGACGCATTGCCGACCCCGAACGGCCAATAAGAGCCAACAGGATACGGAACCAGGTATATCCCACGCTACCTGGACTTGCGGCCTCTCTTCCTCAACGAGGACGGCAGAGCCAACCAACTCCTAGGCGGCGACATACCCGTGCACCGTAGTACCGTGCCGGGATTGACAGGCGAGCACGAAGGGATCGGTCTCAGCCAGCATCAGCCCCTGCTACCTGCTCGAAAACGACCGTAGTTTGGGNCGAATGGCCACGGCTCTAGCGTTGGACAGCACGGATTAGGCCGAGCTTTTACACCCTGCGGCCAGCCGAGGGCGGCACCTCGGGTCCGGACCCCAGGCCCCCTTCGAGAATTGCCACATTCGTACTGGACCGAACGGTCTAGATGCGCTATGGTCCTCCCGTCGGCCAACGCGACCCCATCACCATGCCCAGAGAAAAAAACTTCGACGTGGACGTCGCACTCGCAGAAGCCGGGAAGACCTTTTGGTCCCAGGGTTACGAAGCGACCTCAATGCTCGACCTGCTAGCAGCGATGGGCATTCAGAAGGCGAGCTTCTACGACACCTATGGAAGCAAGAAGGAAGCGTATCTGCGCTCACTTCAGCAGTACGCCGATTCACGCTTCACCTTCTTCTCGCAGCTGATCGATGGAATGGCGCCTAAAGAGTCTATTTGCGCGTTGATCAATCAGATCTACGAAGAGTGCATTAGCGCGGATGGGCACAATGGCTGCATGGTTATCAACTGTGCGTTGGAATTGGCCCACAGCGATTTGGATGCTCAGCGAGTGGTCCAACGCGCCCTCGAAGCCCACGAGAATTCGTTTGCGGAGCTCGTGAGCGCGGGCCAGCAAGTCGGCGAGATTTCATCTGAATTGAACGCTGCTGCCACCGGCAAAGCCATGCTCGCCATGCTGATGGGCATGCGCGTCTTTGCGAGGGCCGGTGCTACACCGGGCGCACTTCGAAGCCTTGCCGACCAAGTTCTTAGGCTGATCTAGAACTGATTCTCTGTCCAGGCGGGCTCTCCACGCGAAACCCGCCCTCCATTTACACCATATTGGACCGTTCGGTCCAATATATTCCCCTAACGCAACGAAACCATGACTACCCAAGCCACAAACCAAACTCTCCCGCTCCAAAACAAAGTCGCCTTGATCACCGGCGGAACCTCCGGCATCGGACGCGCCACCGCACTTCTCCTGGCTGAATCAGGAGCGAGCGTCGTCATCGGCGCACGTCGAGCAGCGGAGGGCGCCGACCTCGTGAAGGAGATTGAGTCCAAAGGCGGACGCGCACTCTTCCAAACCACCGACGTCACCGAGGCAAAGCAACTCAACTCGCTCGTCGATATTGCCGTCAAGACCTATGGTGGTCTCGACATCGCCTTCAACAACGCTGGCTTTGTTGGCGAGGGACTACTGCCCCTCGTCGAAGAGACGGAAGAGAACCTGCGCAACATCATGGACGTCAACTTCTTCGGCGTCTGGAACGCCATGAAAGCCGAAGTGCCCGCGCTCACAGATCGCGGCGGCGGAGTCATCATCAACACAACTTCAGTGGCTGGCGTGAAGGGATTTGCCATGTTCTCCTCTTACGTCTCGTCCAAGTTCGCCGTCGAAGGACTCAGCCGTTCCATTGCGCAGGAAGTCGCTGAGTTAGGTATCCGCATCAATACCATTGCGCCCGGACCGATCGACACAGACTTGCTCGATCAAGTCACGAACGGCGATCAAAGCATGTTCACCCAATACGTGCCGATGCAACGCGCCGGTACGCCGGAAGAAGTGGCCAAGCTGGTGCGCTTCCTCGCCTCCGACGACGCTTCCTACGTCACCGGCCATACGCTGCGCGCCGACGGCGGCATGATGAGTTAAGCCTCTGACCCTAGGGAGTCGATCGAAGTCGGCTCCCTATCGCGCAATTCTCTACTTCCGGCAGGCCTATCCCGAGGCTTGCAGATTACGCCGCCGCAATCCCGACCCGGCCCTAACCCCCAACGAGCAAGGCTATTCCCTGCACGCGGCACCCACACACCCGCAAACGACCACGCCCTACGCGAGAGACTCTGTCGGGACATAGCCCACCCCCTCTAGCTCAAGGCCGCCTCTCCCTCACCGAGGACTGCAGGGTCCTCTGAAAACCCCGCTCCCCCGGGCGCGACGGCACCAACACCTTCCTCTTCGACCGCCTCGCTTCCATCGAGCGTCTAGTCGCAATCCTACCGCACCCACGCGAGCACCAACYCACCTACCACGGTGTCTTCGCCCCCGCGTCCTCCCTGCGTCACCTCATCGTCCCGAGGCCCTCGACGTCGATCCCGAAAGCACACACTGCCACGGGACCCCCACTGCCAACGGGCCACCCGAGCCGACCACCAAATTCCACACCAGCTCCACCTCGTATCGCTGGCCTGAACTCATCGCCCGCGTATTCAACGAGGAAGTACTGCGCTGCCCAAACGGCCAAGGACACCGCACCCAGCTCACCGCCATCACTGACCCCTTCGCTATTCGTCGCATACTCGCGCACTTTGGCCTACCCACCGAAGTCACACCACTCGAGCCCCCACGCCAACCTCCGCAAACTGCCGCCGGCACCTCAAAAACGCCCAAGCCCGAACCCACGCCAAGGTCTCAGGCTAACGCTCTGTGGCCCTCTTCCCAAGCTCTTGCCCTCTTGGGGCCTGCGAGCCATTCATCCCCTTCCCTGGCGGGCCTACTTTGTACTCAGTGCCTACATTCTCCCCATGCTCGACCCTCGACTCACGGGTCCTCCCCGCCCCTCCCCCGCAACT
>JAESRM010000216.1 GCA_016764635.1 Planctomycetota bacterium | reverse complement strand
AGGATCTCGTCATTCGCTGATCCGCCGGCGGCCGGGAATCCGGATTCGCGCACGACGATGACTTGCTCACCATAGATGTACGGCATCCATGAGATCAACGAGAAGTCGGCCATGTTGCTCCAGGCCAAAACGGGCTCGATGGGGCCGATCGCAGTCGTCAAGCCATTGCGTTCACTGTTGCCTCCGAGGTTGCCGTGGTCCTGCGCGTCGGCGGGCGGGGCGAAAAGCATGGCAGCGAAGGCGAAGGGAGCCATGGATGATTTCATGGAGTCGAGAATACGTAATGGAAGCGCGACTGCCGCCGATTTCTCGATTGGATACAGCCTCGTAATTTGAAAGGGGATCGGGGCCCCAAGGGCGAGTCGTTCTGCCCGGTAGAACCGTTCCGGCATTGGCGCCCGTGGTGAGTCAGCGTATAGAATAGGCCCATGAAATCCGCGCGCACCGCCATTCCCGGCCTCGTTCTCACCGATCACGTTCTCAGTGTTCCCTTGGATCACTCCAAGCCGGAGGGACCGCAAATTTCAGTATTTGCACGCGAGGTGGTGCATCCCGCGGCRGAGGGCAAGGRCTTGCCGTTYMTTCTRTTCYTGCAAGGCGGACCCGGTTCACCTTCGCCGCGCCCCATGGGACCCGACGGCTGGGTAGGGGAATTGTGCACGCAATTCCGCGTGATTTTGTTGGATCAGCGAGGCACCGGACGCAGCACGCCGATCCATACGGATGAGCTCGAAGCCCTTGGCTCCCCCGCGGACCAAGTGGAGTTCTTGAAGCACTTTCGCATGGATTCGATCGTCGCGGATTGCGAACGGCTACGCGTGGCTTTGCAGGGTGAAGCCGGTCAATGGACTTTGCTCGGACAGAGCTTTGGCGGATTCTGTTCGATGCACTATCTCTCGGTTGCCCCCGAGTCCCTGCGGGAAGTTCTGATCACCGGCGGCGTGCCCGGACTCGAGACGCACATCGACGACATTTACCGGCTCACTTATCAGCGCATGGAGGAGAAGAACCTCGCCTACTACGCGCGCTATCCCCAGGATGTTGAGCGCGTGCAGAAGCTCGCGGCGCACCTCTCTGCAAACGAGGTTTACTTGCCCTGTGGTAGCCGCTTCAGCGTGCGGTTCTTGCAGCAGTTGGGCATGTCCTTCGGCATGAGCGACGGATTCGAAGCCACCCATTACGTGATCGAAGGAGCCTTTGCCCACGGGGGAATAGAGCCTCGCTTGCACTATGGTTTCCTACGCGCGGTCGAAGACTTCACCCACTTCGATACCAATCCCTTATACGCCCTGCTACACGAAGGTTGTTATACCCAAGCCAACGCCTCCAACTGGTCCGCGGCTCGCATGCAGGCCGAATTCCCGGCCTTTGATCCCGCATCGGATGGGCCACTATTCTTCACGGCTGAGATGATATTCCCCTGGATGTTCGAAGAGCACAGCGCTTTGAAGGGAGTGGCTGAAACCGCTGATTTGATTGCGAAGAAGGCCGATTGGCCCGTGCTGTACAACGCCGAACGCCTCGCGAAAAATACAGTACCGATTGCAGCGGCTGTGTACCACGACGACGCCTATGTGCCCCGCGAGTTATCCCTTGAAACCGCAAACCGAGTTCCGAACATGCGTACTTGGGTCACCAATACCTACGAGCACAACGGGCTGCGCGCCGACGGCGCGCGCATCGTGAAGCGGCTGTTGGGCATGGTGCGCGGCCAGGATTGATGGGCGCTGCGGCTACGCCATCGCTTGACCCAGGTCCGCGAGGATTGGCGTGAAGCGCTTGGCCTTGCGGTCCAGGGTGTAAATGCTGCGCGGCGGTCGGCCCTCGGTGAGCTGGCGGCGCACCAGGGCTTGGTCTTGCAACTCGGTCAGGGCCAGGGAGACCGCGCGGTCGGTGGCGGAGAGCAGGGCCTCGGCGATGGTGCCAAAGCGTTCCTGACCGCAGGCGATGGCATGCACCGTGGGCATGGACCATTTCTTTAGGCCCAGGTCGAGGGAGTCGGCTTTCTGCAAGGCTCGCATGAGGGATCGGGCCGGTTGAGTGACGAGGGCGCCGCGCGGGGTCAGCACGTACTCCGGGCGCATGGGGTGCCCGTGTCCTGGATTAGGAACGACCAATCCCAGGTCATCGAGCAGGCCCAAGGACGCCTTGAGAGCGGATCGCGATCCACTCAGGTGGCTGCTCAGGGTCACGAATTTGCACCCGCTCGCGCCGTGCAGCTCCGCCAGGATGGGCACCGCCCAGCGGCGTTCGAAGACTTGGGCGAGGGAGGGAGGCGGCTGCATGGGTTGACATGAATGTATAGTCACTATACTTTGGTGTCAACGGCCCTCCCTTTCCCCTGGAGAAAACATGACTCAAACCCTCGCATACACTCAAGAACTCACCATCGCCATGCCCGTGTCCAACTTAGACGCATCCCTCAAGTGGTATACCGAGAAGCTCGGCTTCGAACTGCTCTACAAGCTGGATGAGATGGGTTGGGCCGAGCTCAAGACCTCTGTGCCCGGTGTGAACATGGGCTTGAGCCAGGTCGAAAACCACAAGCCTGGAGGTCCTACGCCCACGTTCGGCGTGGAGGACATCAAAGTAGGTCGCGCGGCTTTGGAAGCGCAGGCGGTCAAATTTGATGGTGAGACCATTGTGATCGAAGGCATGGTGGCCCTCGCCACGTTCTTCGATCCGGACGGAAACTCGTTGATGCTCTTCGAGGGGCTCAACGAAAGCGCGTAACTGAAAAGAGAGCCAGGCAGCCGACCCACCGGCTGCCTGGCTCTCTTGTGCCTACTCGTTGCGCGGGTTGGCTTCCTCGCGACCCTCGTCGTAGCGGCCCACGAGGGTGGTGACTTTGCCATCGGCCGAGCGCTCGAAGCGGATGCGGAAGGAGTCCAGGCCCTCCAGGTCAAAGTGGTCATTCCCCATGTGGGTTAACCTCAAAGTGGCCCCGCTTCCACGTTGGTAGAACATTTGGCCCTTCTCCGCCCAAATTCGGCGAGGACCGAAAGTGCCCGAAAACGCGGATTGTTGCCCGGGGCTCAAGCGAACTTCCTTGGCTTGCAAGCCCTCAAGGACCCACTGCAGTTGCCGCTTTTGAACTTCGTCCTCGGTGTCCGTGAGTATCTGGTCCAAGGCCTCGGCGTAGGCCCGATCGAGGGCTTCCCGAGCGGGAACTTCGATGTGGGGTTTGACGCCGACGCCTTCCCAGTTGGTTCCCGTGATGGGGTTGATGGCTCTTCCGGATGGCAGGGACATGCTGACCCCATGCTGCGGATACTGCATGCGGCTGACCGGGTGTGCACCACCGCCGGTGGTTTCGCCCACCAAGGTGGCCCGCTTCAGGTTACGAAAGTTGTAGCTGAACTCCTCCGCAGCAGAAAACGTACGAGCACCCGTCAGGATGTACAGGGGTGTGTCGGTCAGGCGGGGTCCTTGCACTTCTGCATGGGTCCAGAATTCTTGGGTAGAGTCGCTGCTACGGGTGTAGAAGTCGTTCAGGTGGGTGGGCTTGTCGAAGAAATAGCTGGAGATGACGCCGATCATGGAAGGAGAACCTCCGCCGTTGCTGCGCAGGTCGATGATGATCGATTCGCAACCTGCCAGGTAGTTCATGGCCGCGATTGCGGTCGGACCACCAATCGAGGCATCGGCAAATTGCCGAAGGTCCAAATAGCCCACGTTGCCTGGCAGTATCTCGAGTTTTCTGAATCCATAGTTAGAACGGCGTGCGCGATTCAGGTAGTTGCGGCGCATGGCTTCCTGGTCCACTTCAGCTCGATCCGTGATCATCCTCGGTGGCATGACCGTGACGCTGAAGTGCAGGTCATGGCTGATCGCTTGCAAGTCTTGAGTGAGTTGGGCGCTGAATGCGTGCAAGGTGTCGAGCTTGTCGTAGGCGCCGGTTTTGTCTTGTTTCTTGAGGTGCGTGATCGCTTGCGCTGCGACCTCTTCGAAGATGTACACCCGGTCGATGTCCTCCGCTAGTGAATCGATCAGAGCTGCGCGTTGAGCTGMRTSGNAYSRTCMWGACGGTTGGTTTCTCCGTTTTCTGAGTCGTCGTTGCCAGGTTTGCGAGACCAGCACTGGCGAGTGGGAAGGAGAGGGCGAGGGCGGCGGCAAGGTGGCGTTTCAGCATGGTCGTTTGGGCAGGGAGCTTGTGGAACGGGAGCCACAGTAGGGGGAGAGGGCCTTGAGCTCCAGTGGCTTGCTACGCTCTTGCACTTTTGCAACGTTGGGGTAGACCTTACCCAGTCCTTGCGTGACGTTCGATGCATGCAAAAGACCCCCGCGCACTGGCGTGCACGGGGGTCTCACTCCGTTTGCTTCTCTCTGGTGCGAACTCAGCTGAACTGCGCGTCGACTTTCGTACCCGCGATGTGATTGATCCAGTTGGAAACAATCTTCACGCCGATGTTGCCGATGATTTCATACAGCACTTCGCGGTCGAGGCCTTGCCCTTCGAGGCGAGCGAGATCCTGCCCGGTCAAGTGGCCCTGTTTTTCCATGATGAGGAGTGCCGCTTCCACGTACTTGCCGCCGGCGTCCGCGGCAATGGCTTCGCCGTTGGCCACGGCTTTGATGTCGCCTGCATTCGAGCCTTGCATGCGCCCCATGGCGGAGTGGGCCGCCGTGCAGTAATCGCAGCCATTGACCGCTGAAACGGCCAATTGCACGTAGTTGCGTTGCTCGGCGGTCAGGCGATTGTTCTCGTGCCCGAGTGCGCCTTGGCCTTTGAGGTAAACCTCGAGGGCCGCCGGGCTGGTGCCCATTTCCTTGAGCACGTTGGGGACGAAACCGAACTTGGCTTCGGCCATGGAGAGCATTTCTTGCTTGCGCGTATCTTGGATGGTTGTAGACATGGTGTTTGTGGTGTGTGGGGTTGTGGGGTTAGACGTCCTCGACCGAGGGCGTTAGTTGGGAGGAGTTCAGGCTTGGCCAGCGGGAACGCCGGCTTCCTGGTAAACGGGGAAATCCGTGTAGGCGGTGCCGATGTCGTCCCCACCGAACCACTGCTCCGGATCCGATTCTGCCAGTGTCCAGCCGTTTTGAAAGCGCTCGACCAGGTCCGGGTTGGCGATGAAGGGGCGGCCGAAGGCGATGGTGTCGGCGGCGCCGCTGGCGATGGCCTCTTGCGCCGTCTCCAGCTCGTAGCCGCAATTGCCCATCAACATGCCGTCAAACACGCCGCGCAATTCCTGCAAAGT
>JAESRM010000111.1 GCA_016764635.1 Planctomycetota bacterium | reverse complement strand
TCGCGGCACCGGACGCACCAAATGAACGCGACTTGAAGGTGTGCACCGGACGCTTCACCTTACCTCCCTTCGAAAACACGATGGATGCTCCAGAGTTGCCTGTATCGATCTCGAATCGGAGTAGATCCGGCTCGGGTTCGCGGCTCCAAAGCCTGACCATAGTGGAGAGCTTCCTGGTTTTCGGGTCGAGTTGGATCGATAGAGCTTCGCCAATTGGTGGATAGACTGCATCTTGCGGGTAGAGTTCAAAGAGGGACTCTTCTGGTCGCACACGCACGACGAAACGTTCGAGCAATGAGTAGCCGATGATCGCATCAATTCTGCACATCGTCTTTCCGAGTCGGCTATCGTCCGGAATAACGATGACTTCGGGTCGAATCCGGACATCGCCAATCGCTATCTGAACGGGTCCGGCAATGTACGCTTTGGTCGCAGTCCCATGGCCAAGGCCCGTTATCTCGAAGTCGCGTTGGTACTTTACTTTGCTACCGACTCGGAAACGATGACGCCCTCGATGTGGCCGGTGTCAAACACCATATTGACGGGTATTGAGGCGACCGTGGCTGCGATGAACGTGTGCCCATCAACCAAGCTCATCTTCACTGATGCGTTGGGAGTGGGCCATGACTTGAGGGCTGTGCCGGTCGTACTAGCGTCATCTTGAATCGTTTGCTTGGCCACCTCACTTCTATGGCTGCAAGCCGCGATTCCGGACAAGACCACCAGAGAGAATGGATTCTGTGCCAACACTGGGATAGTTTGCCCTAGCCCAGAACCCAAAACAACCAAGGTCGCAAGTGGCTATCCAACAAGCCATGTAATCGGTGTATCCAGTTGAATTCGCGTTCAGGATTATGGCCTGACGATTACTTGGTTTGTCCGCTAAGACCTTACTATTGGGTGCGAACTTCTCCACATCCCCCAAACATGACACTTGCCCCAATGGGGGCAATTGCTCTAAATCTCATTTTTCTCATCATAGCAATCCGATTCCCACGCACAAGGAATATGTTGTTGTACTACAGCGTCCGGACAGCAGCTCGGGCGTCCTTGGCTTTGGCGTGCTTCGGATGAGTCTTGATCAGGTCGTTCCAAGTCTCTTTGGCCCTGTCCAGCATCTTCACCTTCACATAGGCTTGTCCGAGCAGGTACAATGCCGGCGCATCGTAATTCGTTCCTCGGTGCTTTGCCAAGAGTGACCGAAGCCTAAGAACTGTACCCATGGGCTTGTTGCGATCCCAATAATACTCCGCGACGTACATTTCATGTTGAGCCAGTCGGGTGTTAATCGAGGTCAGGCGCTTCACCGCTTTTCCGTGATAGGGAGATTTCGGATACTTCTTAATAAAGGTTGTTAGTTGCCGGTGCGCATCCGCTGTTGCGCTCTGGTCTTTCTCTCGAGCGGGAGGCAAGAGCCACCAACTTCCGGGTAACATCTTATAGTAGGCCTCGCCCACGCGATACGCAGCATAGCCGTTGAGCACCATGTCATGGGTAGGATGAAACTTGGCAAAGAGCTTGAACCCATCAACAGCTTGCAAATAGTTCTCAGCACCGAATTCAGCATCGGCCATACGAAGCTCAGCGAGCACTGCGTATTTGGAGTAGGGAAAGCGAGCTTTGATAAAGGCGAAGTACTTGGCAGCTCCTTGCCAGGCCTTGGTTTTAAGCTTTTGCGCCCCCTTCTCGTAGTTCTGTTGCGCGGTAACCGCGTACTTTACTCGATTGTCAGCTTGGCTACCGCAACCAATACTCAACGATACGCTTGCGAGCAAAGCCAGAATTCCCAGTCCGGTGGGAAAACGAGAAGCCCACAGGCGAAAAATGGCTCGGCGAAAGAGAGACGTATTAATGGGAGAATTTGCGCTTGCTATCATGATGTATTGCCAACTTGAGCGACGCATCCGGTATATCCATAGCTCCGTGATAGGTCAAGGCTGCCCTCTTGGACTCGCATCTCAGCTCGGTGGTTGTGCCGAAAGCCGAGAAGATCGGCCGAATCGATGGAATTCACTACATCATTGAGTTTTTGGGGGCTATAAGTCCGCTCTATGCTCGCTACCATTTCGTCTTCCAAGGCCATCTGCAAAACCACGATGGCGCTTTTCTGTGCAGTTTTCATACTCGCCTGCTCGTCTGCCCAACTTACCCCAATGCCTAAAGCTCCCAAGGCTGAGACTGACGCCGAGCTTGTTGGCGACCTTTGCAAAGGCACGAGCTGCAGTTGCACGGGCRATTCTGTTGGCAAAATTCCCGAGGGCAAAAAACGATTCCGTATCACTCTCGGTCCAACCCAAAGTGAAATTTGGGCCACCGTCGATGGCAACACRCTTTACAAAGGGATCGAGGGCGCGACCTCTTGCTTCTATTTGGACTTGGCGGTCGGCGAGCACACGGTCAACATGCACGCCAAAGGTCGCGGCGGTTTTGGAGCGCGAATGCTAATCAGTGAATTTGGCGMAAAGGGCTGGTATGAGAGTTTCGAATTCAGCTGCGGCGCGCCTGGCCTGTGCGACCGAGCCAGTTTGCGCAGTTGGAAAGAGCGAATTTCCGGCGTTGATGCTGGCAAACACGCGCCTTGCGGCTCTGTTCGTATCTCGGGAATCGACTGGATCGAAGGCAAGATGCCGGACGATTTGCACCCCGAAACCTTCTTTCTGCAAGCGGTGATGAAGGTCTACAAATTCACTCCCAAGCACGCCCCCGGCAGCGCCGAGTGCATCAAAAACTAAGAGAGTAGTTCTTACTATGTTTACCTACCCAGACAAATTTGACGTAATTGTAGTTGGCGCAGGCCATGCCGGGTGCGAGGCAGCGCTGGCCGCCAGCAGAATGGGCGCCAAGGTCTTGGTCCTCACGGGCAATCTCGACATGGTAGCTCAGATGTCCTGTAACCCAGCCATTGGCGGAGTGGGCAAAGGACACTTGGTTAAGGAGATCGATGCGCTGGGCGGAGAGATGGCCAAGGTCACCGACCTCACTGGCATTCAATCGCGGCGCCTGAACTTGTCCAAAGGGCCAGCAGTGCGCGCAACCCGGGTGCAGGCGGACAAGCGGCGATACCGAGAGACAATGCGTGATGTTCTCGACCGCCAAGTAGGACTCAGCCTGCGTCAAGCCAACGTTACCGAGCTATTGGTTGAAGATGCACAGATTCGTGGAGTTGGTACGAAGATGGGAGTGGCCTTCCTCAGCAAAACTGTCATTCTCACGACTGGCACCTTCTTGCGCGGCAAGATCTACGTCGGTGACTCCAAGGGCGAAGGCGGACGAGCGGGCGAGGCGGCGGCTATAGGGCTTTCTCTCTCCTTGGAAAAACTCGGATTCCCCTTGGCCAGACTCAAGACCGGCACACCGTGTCGACTGGACGGAAAGACCCTCGACATGTCCGGTCTCGAAGAGCAAAAGGGCGATGTTCCCGCTCCTCGCTGTCGCGTGTTGGCACCCTATGGCGAAAAGCCGCCCTTGCCTCAGCGTAGCTGTTACGTAACCTACACCAACACGAAGACCCACGACCTCATTCGAGCTGGCTTGTCGCGATCGCCACTATTTCGGGGAGAAATCGAAGGCACCGGCCCGCGCTATTGTCCGAGTATTGAAGACAAAATCACCCGCTTTGCCGACCGAGATCGACATCAGATTTTCTTAGAACCAGAAGGGCTCGACACCTGCGAAGTGTATCCCGGCGGAATCTCCACATCCCTGCCCTACGACATCCAGCTCGCCTTTCTACGCACAATTCCAGGACTTGAGAATTGCGAGATGACCCGTCCGGGATACGCCGTCGAGTACGRTTTTTGCGATCCCCGTGAACTCTACGCGACACAAGAAACCAAGCGCGTCAAAGGCTTGTATCTGGGCGGACAAATCAACGGCACCTCGGGTTATGAGGAAGCTGCGATTCAGGGCTTGCTCGCGGGCATTAATGCGGCACTCAGTACCGGAAGCTGTGAYAGCACCATGAGCGAACTCGTCCTGCGCAGAGATCAGGCTTACGGCGGCGTGCTCGTCGATGATTTGATCAGCAAGGGCACCAAGGAGCCCTACCGCATGTTTACCTCACGCGCCGAATACCGTTTGATATTGCGTGAAGACAATGCGGCGGACAGACTCATGCCAATCGGACGAGCGCTCGGACTTGTAGACGATACCAGGTGGGCTCGCTTTGAAGAATTCGGACGCTCTTTGCGAGCGGCTCAAGAGAGTGTGCTGGCGATGTCCGTCACTGGAACCGACGCGGTTAACGCACAGCTCGTCAAGCAGGGTAGCTCGCCACTGCACAATCGCCGTTGCACCCTTGAAGAACTGCTCAAACGTCCGGAGTTGCGCTACGAACACTTGGCTGCCATTGCGGACGCCGCGCAGATCACGGTGCCAGAACTCTCACCCGATATCGCCGAGCGACTCGAAACAGAGATCAAATACTCTGGGTATCTAAAACGACAAAAGGTTGATGCTGAGCGATTGGCGCGCTTTGARGATCTGCTACTACCCCAAGATTTGGACTACAGCGCCATACATGGCCTGTCCAACGAAGACGTGGAAAAGCTCAGCCAAGCACGTCCTAGGTCGATAGGGCAAGCATCTCGGATTAGCGGTGTGACACCAGTGGCGGTGACAGTTATCATGACCCACCTCGATTTGGCTCGTCGTTACCGCGAAGACGCAGGAAACAACAAGAGCGAAGACAAGCGCAGATAAGTTCAGCAGACAAGAGCAGCAAGAAGTTCCCCATGAAAAAATGTATCGCCCTCGCCACCCTTCTCACCGCAGTTCTCGCCCTTCCCCAGCACAGCAACGCTGGCGGTACTGCCATCCCGGGATACGGCAGCCAAGCGCAACCGAGAGCGGGCGCGTTTGTGGCCAAGGCGGACGATCCATCTGCGATTTATCACAACCCTGCGGGCCTAGTGAAAATGAGTGGCACGGTCATTCAACTAGGGATAAATCTTATTAACTTCAGCCAGACCTTTCAGCGTTCGGGCTCGTACGACGACTGTACCGGCGCCAAATGTCCTGTCGGCGGCGTCCCCTACGCCGGACAACCCTATCCCAAGACTGAAAACACCTCGCACGGTGCGGTCCACGTTGGAGACTACGCAGTGGTGCCGCTGATTTCCGTGGTGAGCGATCTCGGCCTCGACTTGCCCATGGTCTTTGCGGCAGGCGTTTTCGCTCCGTCAGTGGGCTCGGCGGACAGAGATATCGATTCAGACTA
>JAESRM010000332.1 GCA_016764635.1 Planctomycetota bacterium | reverse complement strand
GGCCTGGGCCTCGGAGCGTTGCACGCGCACATAGGGTTTGCCAAGCCGGGCCAGCATCAAGAAGTCCAGAGCCCTCGCATCCTCGCCCACTCGATAGGGTCGATAGCCCACAAACTCCTGCCCGCGTCCCGCCCCAGGATCCCCGCCATACCCCTCGCTGCGCGACCGCTGCCTGGCGAACGCGCCGGCCAAACCCTGCAAGCGCTCCATGAAGTCATGGGGCTCCCGGGCGTCCGGACACGGGGGGCGCGGGCCCCCAAAGGGGTCCTTTTTCACGCGGGCAAACCTATGGCAACCACGGTCATGTCATCCTCGCGAGACCCTTCGCAGAATTCGAGCACATTGCGCGAGAGCTCTGAAACCAAGTCCTCGGGGCTGCCGCCGCGATAGCCCACATCCGACAGCACAGCGCGCAGGCCATCCTCGCCAAACAATCGATCCGGTCGGGTGGGATGGCGCGCTTCCACAAGGCCATCGCTGTAAACCAGCAGGATATCGCCCGGATTCAATTGGAAAGAGGAGGTCACCGAATACTGGTGTTGCTCGGACAAACCGATCGCGAGTTCATGGGCTTGCAAGCACTCGATGCTCTTCGTTTCGTTGCGCCAAACAAAGGGAGGCGGGTGCCCAGCATTCACAATTTGTACCTGGCCGTCCCGGCCCACAATCGCCAGGGCTAGGGTCAAGAACATGCCGACTTCCATGCGTTCGGACAGGTCTTGATTGAGCAAGCTCAACACTTGTTCGGGATCCGAAATCAAGCGTAGATAGGCGCGCAACCCGGCCTGGGCTGTGGCTGTGATCAACGCGGGTCCGATACCGTGCCCACTCACGTCTCCGACCACGGCGGCCAAGGAACCGGATTGGGTGGGAACGAAATCGAAGAAGTCACCGGCCGCGTGCTCTGCGGCTCGGAACCAACCGTGGGCCACAAAGCCGGGGATGTTGGGTGAAGCGGCAGGCATGAGCCCCTGCTGGATTTCTTCGGCGATCTCCAAGGAGCGTTGCAAGCGAGCTTGGTCCACGGCTTGCATGGCAAGCTTTCTGTTTTGCAGGGCGATGCCGATGTGTTGGCCGAGGGCGTGGAACAACCCAAGGTCCGCGTCGGCGAATTCCCGGGTGGCCGCCCGGGAGTCCACGTACAGCACGCCCTTGGCGCCGCGCGATTGGGCCTCGCCGCCCAGCTCCACGGGCACACACATGACCGCCCGCAATTTCAGATTCACCAGGCTAGCTCCTAGATCCGCGGGGGCTTCCCCCGCCCGAACGGTACTGCGCATGGGCACTCCGGAATCCATCACTTTGGCCACCACGCTGGTGGAGTAGCGCACGTCCTCGAGGGCGATGCCCCCGCCCCGGGCGACACGCACCACCGGCTTGGACTGGCCGTCCTCCTGTAAAACCAAAATCCCCCTCTCCGCCTGGGTGGCTTCGATGGCCGAATCCACCACGTGATCCAGCAGGTTATCCAGGTCTGGGGAGGCCGAAACCCTAGCGATGGAGTCCAAAAGGACCTCCACACGCCTGCGGTCCGCATTGGCGCCCACGCCTAGAAAAGCAGTCACCGTGCCGCTGGAGGACACCGGATCTGCGATTTCAGGGCTCACATCGACTGCGGGCACCTCATCCTTCTTTTTTCTCTTCCACATTGCCATCGTTCCAGCATTCTAGTATCAGAGAGACCCCAAACCACAGGCCAAAAGCCCGTTCCCTGATAGGAGCCCTTGGCGTACACTGGTTTGGAAATTATCGCTCCCAAAGCGACCCCGAACCCCCTGCACATCCTCCAGCATGCATATTTCCGTTGAGCCCGGCGACCAATACACGATCCTCCACCTGAGGGGCGAGTTTGATACCTACTACTGCCCGCTGCTGGAGAAAGAAGTCCAGGCGGCGCTAGACTCCGGTCTGCCCAATCTGATCCTCAACCTGCGCCTGGTGAAGTACATCAACTCCACCGCTTTGGGTTCCATCCTGAAAGCCGGCAAGGTCGTCTCCCAAAGTGGCGGCAAAATTGGCATTTCACGCCCCAGCCCCTTCTGCAGGGACATCCTGAGCAAGGTCGGTCTGGACCGTGTCTTGAGCGTTTACGACACGGACGAAGATGCGATCCGTGGTGTGTTGGGGCATGGCGAGGCCAAAGAAGCCCCCGCCAGCGACGGCGAATTGCAGCTGGACCCTTCCGCTCTGATCTTCAAGCCGAAGGACGATTCCCGCATCGACCACTTCCTTGAGAAGGCCAAGTCCGAAAACCCGCTCCACGGGCATGCTTTCGGTAAGAACTGGACAGGCGTGGGCCGCATGGCCTCGCTCACCCCGGAATCCCTGAGCTTCACCTGGAAAGGTGGCAGCACGGGCCTCTCCGCCTTCGAGATGGGCCAACTGCTCGCGGTMGGCACCGATTGGTCTGTGAAGTTCCGTCTGCCSCTGCTGCAGCGCGGGTACTGCGAAGCCAAGGTCGAGATCACYGAAATGGAAGAGCGYAGCGACGGCATMAAAGCCCAGTGCAACTTCAAAGAGATTGACGAGACCACGCGCACCGCAATCGCGCAGTACGCCACCGACCTGTCCTTCTTGCGCGACGAGCTCAAAAAAGCCACCGACGCGTAAAGCGCCAAACGGGTGCTTAGCACCTCAAAACAAAAGCTCCCATGACGCCGGTCATGGGAGCTTTTTTTGTGGGCTCATCTACTGTCAGTTGGATGCGTTAGAAGTTTCCGGCGATGCTCCGAGGGGCTGCCCCTCTGCCGAATCCGCGGGGGCGACCTTGCTGGCACCCTGCTGCGCTCGGCTCTCAATCGCTTTCCAAATCAACGTTTCAAAACGGTGTGCGATGTGCGACCAATGAAACTCCTGCTCGGCAAGCTCCCGGGCGTTGCGCCCCCAGATTTCACGGCGCCTGGGCGATCCAGCCGCAAGCCGAATGGCTTGGCCCCACGCCTTCGCGTCCCCAGGTTCAATCAAGAGTCCGGTGTGTCCATCCTGCACCGCGCAGGTGTAACGCGGCAGGTTGGCCCCTAAAATGGGCAATCCGCAAGCCAGGGCGCGCACGGCGATCAATCCATCGCGAACGCTCTCGCCGCCCGGAGCCACCAACAGGGTGGAAGCACCTAGCAATCCCGGCAACTCCTCCGCCCTGGGTTGGTCCAGCCAATGGACCCGACCGCCCACGCCCAAGCGACTGGCATGGGCCAAGAAGGCTTCCCTCAGGAGACCGTCGCCCGCCAGCAGGAGCGACCAGTCCTCACGCTGCCCCACGGTAGCCGCAAAGGCCTGAATCACCGTCTCCAGGTGGTATCCCTCATCTAAGGATCCCAAGTACAACAGGCTCAAACCGTGCGCGCCGTGGCTCGCTGCCAGGTCACTGGTGAGTCCAGGACGGAACTGTTCAAGATCGACCCCACGCCCCAATACGTGCACTTTCTCCCCATCGAACCCATGGCGTAGGGCCTCCCCCTTGGCAAAGTCGTCGAGCGCCACCACCGTGTCCACGCGCTTTCTCACATACCGCCCCCAAAGCTTCTCCCCTACAAATCTGCGCGTTCCTTCCCACAAGCCACCTCGGCCGGCGAAGCCCTCCTCGACCGCGATCAGGGGCACTCCCAACTTGGCCGCACAACGGGCGCCGTGCAATCCAGCGGGCGAAAGCACGTCGTACACCACGACCACATCCGGCCGGAAGGCCATCACACCCAGCCCATCGTCCTGGCTCGCCATGTCGATTCGCGATCGGGGGATGGCCCCCGGAGGTGCGCCAAAGCCGCGCACCTTATGGCCGCGCCCTAACAATTCCCCAGACAGAATCGGTGCATGGTCACCGCCCTTCATTCGGAGGGTGAACGGATCAACGATCAAGGCAATACGTAAGCTGCGGTTTGGGGATGAATCCTGCAATGTGTTTTGGGGGGTAGACACTCTTCCTACCCGGAAGCCGGGCTAAGGAATTTATCGAACTGGGAAAGCTTGGAACCCCAGGGGATCGCCCACTTATGCCGGAGAGTCGGTCAAACGTCTCGCATCGAAACGCGGGGCAGGAAAGGACTTCCACATCGACAAGGAATCTGCTCATTCCGACCAATTTCAGCCCCCTGCCAACTCAGGAATTGACGCTGGTGTCCGAGAACCGAAGTGAGCTCGATACTCCACGAGTGACCCCTTCCAAGCACCCCCCATGCATCTAAACTTCGCTCCCCTGCCTGGCACTCAACAAGCCAGGCGAGGCCTCTTCATCGATCACACCGGCACCCTGCTCGAGACCCCTGAAAACGGCTTCCTAGCATCTCCCGAAGACCTGGTGTTCTCCCCCGGAGCCTTGGACAGCCTGTTCCACGCCGGTCAAAACGGCTGGAACATCTACATCATCGGTAATGAGCACGCCGTGCAAGCCGACCTCATCACCCGGGAAGCCTGGGAAGAGATCCACGCGGCCATGATCGAAACCATGCGAACCCATGGGGTCACGGTCACGCGCAGCTACATCTGCATCGACCACCCCGATGAGTCGGAATTGAACAAGCGCGATTCGGTATACCGTCTCCCGAACACCGGAGCCATGTACCACGCCGCCCAAAGCGAAGGCATCTCCCTTCCCTGCTCCTGGGTCGTGGGCGACCACACCGAAGATCTGGTCGCCGGCTGGAGAGCGGGCTGCCACATGGCCGGTGTGCGCACGGGTCTGGCCCTCAGCGATGGAACGCTGCATGTGGAACCCGAAATCATGGCCGAGAACCTCTCAGCTGCCATTCGGGAGTTGACGGCAGATTTGACGATCACCCATTAGAACTTGGCCCCTCCAAAATCCCCCTTCGTGGAGGAGTCAATCGCCCCCCGTACCGGTCCCCACCGTTACGGGGGGCCCCTTTTTAATACGGAGCCGGCACGCATTCACCACTTGCATGGAAGGCTTGCCAGAATGGAACGGTTTGGATGCGAACGGTGAATACGAGCCAGGCACCTGCCTAGAAACCCTGCCTAGAACACCGACCCGCGAGGAACCGCCCCTCGAACGCGCATCTCGGCGTCGCGCTATCCCGAATAGTGTTCCACCGCGCGGGGGTCGGCGCTTCTAGATCTGCGCTCGATGCCCGATCCCTCCCGAACCCTGGGGTTCTCGGCCGGCCTGCTAGGCTAGGGTTTCCCGGTCCGACCCAGAAAAAATCAGCGCCGAGGAAGTTCGTGCCGCAGACTATCCATCCACCGGGAGGCTCGGGCTGGCTCGGCG
>JAESRM010000215.1 GCA_016764635.1 Planctomycetota bacterium | reverse complement strand
ACACCTTCGAAGGTGGGCTTGAAAGAGCCCGTGGGGCTCGGCGAATTGACCCGGCGTTGTGTGGCGAGCCCCGTTCCTATTTGGGGCTTGGGTGGCATCGATGCGAGCAATGTCTCGACGGTTTTGCAATGTGGGGTTTCGGGTGTCGCGGTACGCGGAGCGATTTGGAATTCAAAACGGCCTTGGCGTCAGGTGTGCGACCTGCGTAATGCCATGGGAGATTTTTTTGAGTGATCCTCGAAAGTGGGTGCGCCCCTTGCGGCGTGCTACCTACATCCTGGCTACGGTCGGGATCTTGTATTTGGGCCTGCGCTACAGCGTCTATTCGCTGAATGCGTCGAACGAAGTTTTGCCCATGCGCTTCGAAACGGGGCAGAGGGTCCTCTTGGATACCCGACCGAGGCCGCCAGAGGTGGGCGATGCCTTCCTGGTGCGGACCGCCCAGGGCGGTTTGGCCTTGGGAGTTGTGCAGAAATTGGAAGATCAGCGCCTAGCGTTTATCATGGGGCGGACCGGATGGAGCGAATCCGATTGGCTTTGGATTCCCCGCGGGGACCTGCAAGCCAGGGTTTTGTTCATCCTTCCATTCTGATCCCGAAATTTCCCATGACCTGGTCTGAAGATTCCATACACCGCTGGCTAGCGAAGCAGCCCAAGCCCTCCTGCTTGGCCGGTTCCCAGGGGCACGATGCCGCCGTGTTGAAGCCGATCGACGGCCGGCCCGTGTTGTGCGTGGACGCCTGCGTCGAAGGGGTTCATTTCGAAGTCGGTGCTTCGGCCAAAGCGGTCGGCAGGAAAGCGGCGGGTCGTGCACTCTCGGATTTGGCAGCCACCGGCGCCGAAGCGGAAGCTCTGCTGCTGGCTTTGAGGGCTCCCGTCGAGGCCAGGGAGCGGCAGCTGCGCGGTTTCATCCAAGGTGTTCAAGAGATGGCCTTAGAAAGCGGCGCGTCCCTGGTGGGTGGCGACACCACGTGCGCGCCTGGTCCATTGTCTCTTACCGTTTCCGCCCTCGGCCGGTATCGACGCAAGGGCAAACCCCCGGGACGGGATCGTGCACGGGAAGGTCAGATCGTGGTGGTGACAGGGCCTTTGGGGGGCAGCCTGCTCGGTCGACATTTGAAGATTCAACCGCGCTTGAAAGAAGCCGGTTGGTTGCTGGACTTGGGCGCTACGGCTTTGATGGATATCTCTGACGGATTGCTCTTGGATCTTGAGCGCATGGCGAATGCATCCAGGGTCTGCATGCAAATCGATCAGATTCCCATGCACCGGGACGCGAAACGCAGGGCTCGCATTACGGGTTATGCGCCCCTTCGTCACGCTTTGACAGATGGCGAGGATTATGAACTCATCGCATGTGTGCCCCGGGCGTCCTTGCAACGCCTGCAGAGGGAAGCCGCTAAGTTCTGCCCGGGACTTTCGATTGTGGGGCGGGTGAAGGCGGGTAGGGGAGTAGACTTGAATCTGGCCCAAGCCCCCGAGGACGGCGGCCAACCCGTTGATTTTTCCTGGTTAGAAGAGAAAGGATGGCTGCATGGAACCCGTTGAACTATTGCGATTGACGTTGCACGACGAGGAGCGAACCCGGGCCCTGGCGGCTGGTTTGGGGCGCGAGCTTTGGGCCGGTTGTGTTTTGGCCCTGGCCGGTGACTTGGGATCGGGTAAAACCACTTTTGTACGTGGTTTGGCGGAAGGGATGGAAATCGATGATCACGTTTCGAGCCCCACGTACACCCTCATGCACAGCTACCAGGGCGCTGGATTGGAGTTGTTTCACTATGACGCCTGGATGGAGGGACGCCAGAAGGCCGTTCTCCAGGAGGGTGGTGAGGGGGTTCTAGATACGCAAGGCGTTGTGGTGGTGGAGTGGGCGCCTAAAGTGGCCCAATTCCTGCCCGAAAAGTCGCTTCAAATCGAGTTCCACCACAGGTCCGAAAATTGCCGCGAGTTGGTCTTTATGGGCCTTGCTGACCCTTGGAAGGCGATTCTGGACGGTTTATCCGAACGGGTTGCGCCGGTGGACGAATCTTAGGGCTGAAATTTCATGGGGAATTCAAATAAGCCTGAACCCGATAAGAATGCGCCCGTTAGCGAGGCGTGCATGCAGGCGCAGAAAGAACAACCCGAAGCCGGTCCGAGGACTGGCGATTCAACACCTACGGATCCACTGGTGGCATTGGCCGCCGGGGATGTGGGTCCCTTCGAGGAATTCGTCAGGGGTCAAACGCCCTTGTTCCTCGCCTTCTTTCGGCGCCTAGGTGCGGGACCCGCTGATGCGGAAGATCTGACACAAGAAGTCATGCTGCGCCTATTCAAATCCGCTGACCGCTATCAAACTTCGGGTCGCTTCGAAGCCTTCGCTTTCCGAGTGGCCCGTAATGCGTGGATCGACCGGCGGCGCAAGGCCTCTGTTCGCCCCCAGGCCGCCCGCGGTGGCGGAGGTGACGACGACGAATTGCCTGATCCCTTGGATCTACTGACCAGTCGCGAGCCTTCCCCTGAGAGCGCAGCCGAGAGTCAAGAGACCCAAGAGTCGCTCTTCGCAGCCCTGGCCCAATTGTCCAATGACCACCGGGAAGCATTTCGCCTGGGAGTCTTGGAGAAGGTTCCCTATTCCGAAATTGCCCAGCACCTCAAAGTGCCGGTGGGGACTGTCAAATCCCGCGTCTTCCATGCGGTTCGTCACCTGCGCCAACTCCTTGGTTCCGAAACAGCCCCCCTGCCCGGGAGAGATTCATGAAATCCGATTCATACAACGCCAACGGCCCGTTCACCGGCGAATTCATCGAGGCTTTGGCCTTGGACTTGGTTTTGCAAGTGCGAACGGAAGAGCAAATTTTGAGCGAAGCCGAGCCCCAAGAGCGAGCCCGGTTGCAGGCCTTATTGGTCGAACCTTCTTTTGCCGCGTGTGTGCAGGAACTAGGCGAGTGGGTGGGCAACGCCCGTGAAAACTTGGGGGACTGGAAAGGGGCTGRCGATCTWCAGGCGCAAGCCTTAAGCCCTCAAATCCTACAACAGACAACCCAGCGAGAGGRTTTGCAGGAGGCCCGTGGCCAGATCCTGCCCGGSGTCTGGGGTGACGCGAAGGTGCTGGTCGGATTCATGCGACGTCGTTTGGCTTCGTCGGTGGCTCTGCGCCTGGCGGCAGCCAGCCTGATCGCCCACCTGATCGCTCTACCCGCATTGGCGGCTTACATCTATTGGGTGCAACCTGAAAAGGCTGAGGTGGTGCTCAGCTGGAATATTGGGCGGGATGTATTGCCTGAAGAGATTGTGGACACGGCTCCCGAGGAGCTGCTACCGGATGATTCCGACCTTTGGTCGGCTCTGGGACTGCACGAAACGAATGCCATTGCAGGCGATCGTTATCGTCTGGCGCACATGGATTGGGATGCGTCCCAGGCGGGTTTGTCCGAGCCTCTGAGCGCGTGGCTCACGGTTCGCTTGGAGCGCTTGGACCCCAGTTCGAAAGGCTCGGTTGTGCAGGCACTTCCGTTGCTCGCGGAGGGGTCGATCGGCCATGTGCTGGCCTTGGAAATGGCCCTGGATGATTGGGTCATACGTGGGGGTGTCACCAAGCTTGAGGGTGCGTGGTTTGAACCCCTGTATGCTTTGCTTGAAGCAGGGGATCAGCCGCAAGCGAAGGACTTGGGACGCTTGGCGGCCATGACCCTGATGCGTGCCTACAGTTATGGTTTGATTGCGGAACCCGCTCTGGGTGCGTTTACCGGCGGTCTTCAGCATGCGGACGGCATGTTTGAGTCATTGTTGGGTCCTGAATGGGTCCAACTTCTTGTCGAGTTTACCGTGGATGCGGGTCAGCCGTCCGAGGCTTGGAGTCAGTGGTTCCAGGACCAAGGGTAGGGTCCTAGGGGAGCCTGGGGCTCTTGGGTTGGAGAAGGAGGTGATTCCATGCGCTCGGTCTGTAAACTCCGGCTGCCGGTGGGGTTTCCCTTACGCATCGGGGCTCCCTGTTCCTTATGCTGCGCCCATGCTCACCTCCCTCTGCTTGCTGTTTTTGTTCACGCCCACTACCTGCGTGACCCAGGAGGACTCTGCAGCGGTAGAATCCGCATCGCAGTCACCTGAGATCTGGCACCTGAGCCTCGAGGAGGCGCGGGCCATGGCACTGAGGGGCAACCTGGATCTGCTGGATTCAGAAGAGACCGTGCAGCAAGCGCACTTGAGTTACATGGGTAGCTTTGGCGCATTTGAGTGGCGCTTCAAAGCGAACGCAACCTACCGCGATGCGACCCGGGAAGTGACCTCCTCATTCCTGTCGGGTGGCAACTTGATCGAAGCGAAGGATCACACGTTTGATTTCTCCTTCAATCGTCCCCTGACCACCGGCGCTGTGTTCGACATGAGCTTCAGCACCAACCTGCAAGAGACCAACGCCACCACCGCGGATTCGGACAAGCAAACCAGCGATGAGCTCGCGCTTTCATTCACCCAGCCCTTGTTGCGTGGACGTGGTAGCGCCTATGCCACCGCATCCCAGCAGGAGGATCAAATTCGCTACCAGGAAGAGATCGAACGTTGGCGGGGTCAGAGTCAAACGGTCCTGGTGAACGTGGACTTGGCCTATTGGGATTTGCGCGGTGCTGTCGAGGCGGTCGAAGTTCAGCGCTCCTCACTCAAGTTGGGTGAAACTTTACTGGAGCGACGCCAGGGCGAACTTCGGGCCGGGGTCGGCACCGAACTCGCCGTTTTGGAATCGGAAACGGAAGTGGCCACACGGGCTGAGGCGCTGCTCTCGGCCGTGAACTTGCAACTCCAGCGGGAGGATGCACTCAAGACTTTGCTTTTGGGTTCGAAGGAGCTGGGCATGTGGGCCAAACGCCTCGATCCCACCGATGGCTATCCTGAGCGGAATGAAGAGGCTTCGGCTCCGCCGCTTTGGCGCCAAGCCCTCGTGGTGGCCATGCAGAAACGTACCGAATTGCGTCAGGCGGAGTGGGGCGTGCGCTTGGCTGAAGTGGCCAAGAAGCGCAGTCTTTCCGAGCGCTTGTCCGGTTTGGACCTGATCCTKAGGGCCTCCGCGAACTCGGTGGATTCAAACTTCAATCGTGCTTTCAACGACGTGTCCTCCTGGGAGGCTCCCACGTACAGCGCCCAGTTGGCCTACGACATGCCGATTGGCAACTCGACAGCACGGGCGGCCGACCGCCGGGCAGATCCAACGGCGCGGCGACCAGCTCACCAACGCGTAAGCGAGGTAGAGC
>JAESRM010000331.1 GCA_016764635.1 Planctomycetota bacterium | reverse complement strand
TTCTCCGTGGCGTAGTTGATGTGCTTGACCAGGGAGGGCAGGTGCACGATCACACGACCGCCAAAGCGCGGCGTGGCGGGCTCAGCCTTGCCGGGGTGGAAAATGTCCGCTTCGGCTGCGAGCGAGACCCCATCAGAGGCCGGGGAGGCGGCTTCCTGGGGGGTGGCCAAGAGGGGCTGCAAGAGCAGGGCTGCGGGGAGGCAGGCCTTAAGCAATATGGAGGTTCCGAGTTTCATAGAAGACGTCTCTAGGGATGGAATGGGTCGGATCGGGGAGTCTGAATGGTCGGGGAGCTGACGCTCCCCTTGCCCCGGTCCAACAGTGGTTGGCCCGTCGCCACGATTCTAGCGCACCAACATGATGCATGAGCCCCCCCACTGTCAAATCGGTGTGAAGCCGTTTGGCCTTCGCAACCCCCTAGGATAAAAGACTTTGCGATCATATTCCGGCCCCGGTACGCTGCTTGGCCATGGTTTCCACCCAGATCGCACGCAAGGCCCGCTTGGCCGCCGCCCTGACCCTACTCATAGCGCTGCTGGCGGGCGCCGTGGCCCTGACCCGGGGTGCCAACCTCGAGCCAGCCGACTTCACCTTTAATAATGGCACCGAAGTCCAGAGCCTGGACCCGGCCCTGGTGACCGGCGTGCCCGAGGGGCGCGTGGTGCGCTGCCTGTACGAAGGCCTGGTGATCAAGGATCCGCGCACCCTGGCGCCCATGCCCGGCATGGCCGAGTCCTGGGACCTGTCCGAGGACGGCAAGACCTACACCTTCCACATCCGCGACGGAGCCCAATGGACCAACGGCGACACGGTCACCGCCCATGATTTCGCCTGGTCCATGAAGCGCATGCTCAACCCGCGCACGGGTTCGCAATACGCGTATCAGCTGTGGTACGTGGTGGGCGCCAAGGCTTTCACCACCGAGGTTTTTCCGGAATTCGATCCCGAGTTCCCCGGAGAAGAAGTCCCGCACCCTAAAGTAGGACAACCCCGGAACAGTCCCGACAGCGTGGCGATCCGCGCCCTAGACGACAAAACGCTCGAGATCGAACTCGTCTCCCCCACGCCTTTCTTCATGGAACTGATGGGCTTTTACCCAGTCTTCCCGGTCAACAGGCGCGCCATGGAAGAGGCCCAAGAGAAGTGGCCGCGCACCTGGGAAATCGAGTGGATGAAACCCAAAAACATCGTCACCAACGGCCCCTGGACACTGCACTCCCGGCGTGTCAACGACCGCATCCGCCTGGTCAAAAACGACAACTATTGGGACGCGGACAACGTGGCCTTCCGCACCATCGACGTGCTCGCCATGGAGCAAGCCTCCACCGCGCAAAACCTGTACCTGACCGGCGGCGCCGACTACGTGGACAAGGTCGATGACGCCGTGGTCAAAGAGCTCTTGCCGCGCGAGGATTTCAACCCCAAACCGTACCTGGGCACGTACTTCTACCGGGTCAATACGAGCAAGCCTCCCTTTGACGACAAACGCGTGCGCAAGGCCCTAAGCCTAGTATTGCCGCGTAAGTTGATCTGCGACGAGGTCACCAAAATGGGCCAGGTTCCGGCCTATTCTTTCGTGCCTCCCATGGCCTTGGATTACACCTCACCGGAGACCGATCGAGGCGCCACGGAAGGCACCCAAAAGGAGCGCATGGCCAAAAACGCGATCACCGCGCGCGCCTTGCTAGCCGAGGCCGGCTACGGCCCCGAAGGCAAGGAGTTCCCCTCCTTCGCCATCCACTACAACACCTCCGACGCCCACAAGGCCATCGCAGAAACGATCACCGCTGCCTGGCAACAACACCTGGGCATCAACGTGCGCATGCGCAACGAAGAATGGAAGGTCTACCTGGACACCCAGAACACCCTGGACTACGACCTTTCGCGCAGCGCATGGATCGGCGATTACATGGATCCCAACACCTTCGTCGACCTGTTCCTAAAAGGCGGCGAGAACAACAAGACCGGTTGGGGCCACGAGGAATACGACCGGCTGGTGCACGGCGCGGTGACCGAGGTCGACGTGGACAAACGCTTCCGCATGCTGGAGCGCGCCGAAGCGATCCTGATGGACGAACTGCCCATCATCCCGATCTACTACTACGTGGACCAAAACATCGTGGCGCCGCGCCTGGGTGGTTTTTACCCCAACCCCGAGGACGAGCACTTCCCTAAATTCTGGTACTGGATGGACGACGAAGAACTCGCCGCCAAACGCGCCGCCCAACCCGCCGATTGGAAGATCGTCGATCCCCACGGACCGTCCGAAGGCCTCTACTCCCCCGCCCAAGCCCGCTTGCGCGCCCAAAAATGATTCGTTTCCTAGCACATCGTTTCATGTGGTTCGTGATCACGCTTTTCGTGGTCACCATCGTGTCCTTCGGGCTCATGCGCATGGTCAAAGGCGGCCCCTTCGACAGTGACAAGCAGCTCGATCCGGCCATCCAGGCCAACATCGAAGCGCGTTATCACCTGAACTGGCCCATGTGGAAGCAGTTCCTGCAATACACCGGCCCGCTCAACCTGGACGAGAACGGCATGTTCGGCCAAGGCGAAAACAAGGGCACCCAGAAGTTCACCGGCGTGCTCACCGGCGACTTCGGTCCCTCCTTCCGCTACAAGGACTTCACGGTCAACGACATCATCGGCCAGTCCCTGCCGATCTCGATCCTGCTCGGGGTGGTGGCCATGATGTGGGCCCTGGCCCTCGGCATTTCAGCCGGCATCGCCTCGGCGCTCCGACGTGGATCCGGGCTCGACTTGACCATGCGGCTGGCGGCCACGGCGGGCATTGCCCTGCCAAACTTCGTCATCGCCGGCTTCCTGATCATCATCTTCGTATTCATGATCCCGCTCTTTCCTGTCGCGGGCTGGGGTTCGATCAAACACATGATGCTGCCGGGCTTTTGCCTGGGTCTGGTCTACGCCGCCTACATCGCGCGCCTGACGCGCACGGGCATGCTCGAGGTCCTTTCGCAAGACCACATTCGAACCGCCCACGCCAAGGGTTTGGCCCCCGGCACGGTCATCATGCGCCACGCCYTGAAAGGCGGCCTGCTACCCGTGGTCTCCTACCTGGGCCCGGCCACCGCGGGCATCCTGACCGGCTCCCTGGTCATCGAACGCATCTTCAACATCCCCGGCATGGGCACGCACTTCGTGAACAGCGCCCTCAACCGGGACTACACCCTCGCCATGGGCGTGACCATCCTCTACACCGTGCTGGTCTCCTCCTTCAACATCCTGGTCGACCTGGCTTACACCATGCTCGACCCCCGCATCAAGTTGGAGGACCAGTAACATGGCCATCGACAACCGACAGTCGCCCCTGGAACGCCTGGGTTTCAACCAAGCAGACGCCGAGCGTTTGCTGGCCGAGTCCGAGCAGTTTAAAGGCGAAAGCCTGTGGACCGACGCGCGCCGACGCCTCAAGAAAAACCGTGTGGCCACCTGGTCCCTGCGCTTCCTGATCGTCTTCGCATTGATGTCCTTCTTCGCGCCCCTGCTGCCCCTACGCCAACCCGGCGAGCAGAACCTGCCGAACCAACTGCAGCCGCCCGTGCTCACCTTCGGCGACTCCAATTACCTGCCCTTGATGGCGGAGGACGCGTCCTACGACACCAAGCGCATGTCCACCATTCACGGGGGTTTGAGCTTCCTGGACCACCTGCTAATCCGCACCCGCCTAGCGGTCTTCGGTCGCTRGCAAACCGGCCATTGGATGGGCACGGACGCCATGGGCCGCGACCTCATGAGCCGCATCGTTTGGGGTAGCCGCACGTCGATCCTAGTAGCGCTAGCCGCCGCGATCTGCTCGCTCGTCATCGNCGTGTTCTACGGTGCTTTCTCCGGATTGATGGGAGGCCGCATCGACAACCTGATGATGCGTATCGTCGACGTGCTGTACTCGATCCCATTCATCTTCGTGGTCATCTTCCTGATCACTTTGATCAGCAGCCACGCGCAGGCCCTGGCCAAAATCGGTATCAACCGCGAAACCGTCTTCTTCCTAGTGATCGGCGCGGTCTACTGGCTGACCATGGCGCGCGTGGTGCGCGGCCAAGTCCTATCCCTCAAGAACAAAGAGTTCGTGGAAGCCGCCCGCGTCGTCGGAGCCTCCGTCCCGCGCATTCTCGTCGGACACATCGTGCCCAACGTGCTCTCGATCGTGMTCWTCTNANCMWGWCRYTMANCGRWCYCMKMMRTCANWKMKSWKCGAAGCCTTCCTGTCCTTCCTAGGACTCGGCATCGAAGCCCCCAAAGTCAGCTGGGGCACGCTCGCCTCCGACAGCACCAAAGCCATCAACCCGCTCCGGATTTTCTGGTGGCTGGTGCTCTTCCCCTCCCTCGCCATGGGCTCGACCCTGTTGGCACTCAACCTGCTAGGCGACGGCTTGCGCGACGCTTTGGACCCCAAGATGCGAGGCAAAGACTAATGGCATTGCTCGACGTAAAAAACCTAAACGTGCGCTTTGAAAGCCACCACGGCACCGTGCGCGCCGTGGACGGCGTGAGCTTCTCCATAGACGAGGGCGAAACCCTAGGCCTGGTCGGCGAATCCGGCTCSGGCAAGTCGGTCACCAACCTGGCCCTGCTCGGCCTGGTCCCCTCGCCCCCGGGCGTGACCACCGCCGACCACATCATGTTCGACGGCCAGGACCTGATGAAGCTCAGCGAAAAGCAAATGCGCAAGGTCCGCGGCAACCGCATCGCGATGATCTTCCAGGACCCCATGACCTCCCTGAACCCGCTCCTACCCATCGAGCGCCAACTCACGGAAGTCCTCTGCCTGCACAAAGGCCTCACCCGCAAGGAAGCCCGCAAAAAAGCCATCCAAGGCCTAGACGACGTGGGCATCCCGAGCCCCGAAATCCGCATCGACCAGTACCCCCACGAGCTCTCCGGCGGCATGCGCCAACGCGTCATGATCGCCATGGGCCTACTCTGCGAACCGCGCCTGCTGCTCGCTGACGAACCCACCACCGCCCTGGACGTCACCATCCAAGCCCAGGTTCTAGAGCTCATGAAGGACCTCCAGCGCCGCCACGGCACCGCCATCATCCTGGTCACCCACGACCTGGGCGTAGTCGCCGGCATGAGCGACAAGATCAACGTCATGTACGGCGGCCGCCTAGTAGAAACCGCCAACACGAGCGACCTCTTCAAGCAACCCCTGCACCCCTACACCGCAGGCCTGATGGGCTCCATCCCGACCCTGCACTCCACCC
>JAESRM010000107.1 GCA_016764635.1 Planctomycetota bacterium | reverse complement strand
GTTTGATCCGCAGCGATTTTCACGTAGAAGCCGGCGGGCGGGTTGTTGGCCAAGAGCGGGTCAGCAATGATGCCGCCGTCGGCGTTACAGCCAGTTACGTTGACATAACCGCCGAACCAGTAGCAGCCCGGGTTTGCACCAACGGACGAACGATCGCCAACCCAATTGAAATCTTGGTTGTCAAGACCAGTAGAGTTGTCGCCTCCAGCAGCGGGCACGCAGCACTCGACCGGGCCGTAATAGGTGTCTCCCCCACCGCCTGTAGTGGAGACCGGGCAGCCTGGAATCCCAGCACCACTGGAAGGGATGATTTCACCGCTTGCCTGGACCGTCCAGGTACGGTCGCCTGCAAGCAGAGGGCCGATACCGACAGCGCCGACGTAACCGCCTACTCCGCCCGGATCGAATTCGATGCCGACACCGAAGGAGTCGAAGGTGAGGTTGGAGTCGAAGACACCGTCAGCGTCGCCGAGAATGCAGATCTCGTTTCCACCAGAAAGGTCGAAATCGACGATCCAGCAGGTCGCGTAGCCGTTGCTGATATTTGAGGCGGTGGCGCCGGGGAGGCCAGCACCAAGGATCTCGCCAGAGCAAGGGTGCAGTACGGGATCAGCGCATGGCAAGTAGCTGCCATAGATGGTGACCAGAACGTCAGCAGCTGCCGCAGTGTTGTTCTCGATGCAGTAGCCGAGGGTCACAGTGTTGATGTTGTAGTTGTCGCGGTTCGCGGTGCCTGCGGTCCCAGTCGAAGGGATACGGCCCGCGTCAATAAACTGGAAAGAGGTCGGCACTGAAGCAATCGCCCCGGTGGTGTAAGAATCAGCGTTGGCCGTATGGTTGTAGATAACATCGTTGGTGCCAAGTACCGCAGCATTGGGCACGTTACGAGTCCACGTGCCACTGGCCACATGGTAGGTGCCGCCAAATTTGGCCGGGGATTGCACGGCCTTCACGCCGGCAATATCTAGTTGTTGTGCAGCCGCCGTGGCGCTGAGTGCCGCGATACCGGCTGCAAGAAGTGAAATACGAAACATCGAAGAGTCTCCAGTGGTTGATTGAAAATGTAAGTCTGCGAGCATGGAGAGGATTGCATCTCCTGGGTCGCTGGCGGACCGAGTGAGCGAAAGACCTTGTCTCTCCGCTGCTTCGCAATTATACCCGATCGTCTGCAACGCGATGACACGTTCAATTGCATTCACCTAGTAGCTCGCTGTCCCCTCTCCCGATTTTGGGCACAAGGCCCCGAAACGACGCAAAGCCAGGTTTTTCCCCTACCTGGCCCCATGCTATCACCCGAGTTGGGGCAGGTTTACGATCTGGCGGATTCCCCTCGCCAAAAAATAAGGCCACTCCCCGAAGGAAGCAGCCTTGATCATTGGATCTGGGCACTAGGTCAAGCCCCATGACTTCTCACGATTCCCTACGGGAAGGTGACGCTRAYAGCGTTGGWRAARTTCGAGTGACCRGSGCCAGCGAGGGAGTCGCGGTACCAGCACTGGAAGTGRTARGTGTCKCCAGWCATGATSGTCGTCGGTGCAACACCAGCGATCTCAACGTCGGAGGGCACGTCGAAGCCGTAGCCCGTCACGCCGCCGGTGCCGACAAGGTTCTCAAGGTTACCAGCAGCATCGAAGAGGCTGAGGGAGAAGCGATCCGTGCCGCCAACGTTGTAGCGACCGAAGGAAGCTCCGGGAGCACCGACGAGGCAGAACTGACCGTCGCTGATTGCGACGCCGGGGGTGGCGTCCAGGTTACCGACGAGGTAGTAGCCAAGCATACGGGAACCGTCGCCAAGGGGAAGGGGACCGCCGGTGACGTCCATGTGGAAGTCGGAACCAACACCGGAGCCGAAGGCGCCGGAAAGAACGGCGGGTGCGCCGGTCGAGTTGTTGTTGGCCGGGTCACAGAAAGTCGTGAAGTCGGGACCATTGTCGCAGGTCGTGGGAACGCAGTTGGCCGTTTGGTCAGCAGAGATCTTCACGTAGAAGCCGGCGGGCGGGTTGTTGGCCAAGAGCGGGTCAGCAATGATGCCGCCGTCGGCGTTACAGCCGGTAGCGTTGACATAACCGCCGAACCAGTAGCAGCCCGGGTTTGCACCAGCGCTGGTACGATCGCCAACCCAGTTGAAGTCTTGGTTGTCAAGACCGGTAGAGTTGTCGCCTGCAACAGCGGGCACACAGCACTCAACGGGGCCGTAGTAAGTGTCTCCACCACCGCCGGTAGCGGCGACAGCACAGCCAGCAACACCAGCACCAGCAGAAGCGGTGATCTCACCGGTTGCCTGAACGGTCCAGGAACGGTCGCCTGCAAGCAGGGGGCCGATGCCGACAGCGCCGACGTAACCGCCGAGACCAGCCGGATCGAACTCGATGCCGATACCGAAGGAGTCGAAGTCGAGGTTGGCGTCAAGGACACCGTCGCCGTCGCCGAGAATACAGATCTCGTTACCACCGGAAAGGTCGAAGTCGACGATCCAGCAAGTAGCGTAGCCGTTGGCGATGTTGGCAGCGGTAGCGCCGGGGAGGCCAGCACCAAGGAACTCGCCGGAGCAAGCGTGGTTGGCCGGATCATCACAAGGAGTGTAGCTCCCATAGATGGTGACCAGGACGTCAGCAGCAGCAGCCGTGTTGTTCTCGATGCAATAGCCGAGAGTCACGGTGTTGATGTTGTAGTTGTCGCGGTTGGCGGTACCAGCGGTGCCGGTAGCGGGGATGCGACCTGCGTCAATAAACTGGAAAGATTCGGTCACCGAAGTGATCGCACCCGTCGTGTAAAAGTCAGCGTTGGCCGTGTGGTTGTAGATAACGTCGTTGGTGCCGAGGACGGCGCCATTGGGGACGTTACGGGTCCACGTGCCACTGGCGACGTGGTAGGTGCCGCCGAATTGGGCAGCGGATTGGACAGCTTTCGCACCAGCGAAGTCGACCTGTTGGGCGGCAGCAGCAGTGCAAAGGATCACGGAACCGGCCGCGATAAGAGAAGAACGAAGCATTAACCAGTCTCCTGGAAGAGGTTTAGAAGGTAAGGGAGAGAACCGACAAAGGTTACTAGGATCCCAGAGGGTTGTCAGAGGTTCGGAAGGGCAGGCCTTTCTAACTTCATTCGGAACCCAGAGGAGCCCCTTTGACGGAAGGTGCGGGAGGTGTGTTCCCCACGCCGATGAATACTACCCCATATATTTCTAAGAAAGCACTAACCTAGGCACCCCGGCCTGCCGACGAACCCGGCTGTCTCACTTTGACACGCAAAAACCGCTCTCCCGTGCCCCAAGTGAAGGTTTCCTGATTCAAGAAAGGGAATCCATAGGTGCTTCAAACTGATCACGGGACGCTTTTCGCCATGCATCCTCGTAAGCCTCGGGCACCGGATCCGAAATCAGGGCCCCGCGCTCAATGAACGGATAGAGATCAAAGTAGCTTTCCACCCGGGTGCCCTGGACGCGGCGCATTATATGGTGGGGCGTGATTTGGGAGGGTTCATCCAGTCCAGCGGCCCCCACGAGCTCCAAAAGGCTCTGGATGGTCTCCTTGTGGTAGCCATGAACCCGGGGAGCCTTGTCCTCCACGTCCAAACCCTGCATGAGGCCCTTCTTTTGGGTCGCAACCCCTGCCGGGCAGTCATTTGCATTGCAGCGGCGGGCCTGAATGCAGCCAATGGCCATCATCATGGCCCGGGCGGAGTAACAAAGATCCGCGCCCAAGGCCAATTTGGTGACCAGATCGAAGCCCGTGATGACCTTGCCGCTGGCGATCACCTTGACCTTCTCACGCAGGGCGAAGCCCACCAGGCAGTTGTGAACCAGGACCAAGCCTTCATTTAGGGGCATTCCCACCGAGTTGGAGAACTCTAGGGGGGCCGCTCCAGTGCCGCCTTCACCCCCGTCCACCACGATGAAATCCGGGTGCCGGCCCGAGGCACGCATGGCCATACATAGGGACATGAACTCCTCGGGGCGCCCCACGCAAAGCTTGATGCCTACGGGCTTGCCGTCGGACAGCTTGCGCAGTTGCTCGATCCACTGCAGCAGCTCCGAGGGGGTTTGAAAGGCGTTGTGAGTGGGAGGMGAAAGCACATCCWCCCCCACCGGAACACCGCGAATGGCCGCGATCTCCTCGGTCACTTTAGACGCCGGCAGGATGCCACCATGCCCGGGTTTGGCCCCTTGCGAGAGTTTGATCTCGATCATCTTGATCGAAGGGTGTTTGACCGCTTCTTTGAACTTATCCGGGTCGAATTTGCCATCGTCCGTCCTACAGCCGAAGTAACCCGTCCCCAATTGCCAAATCACATCCCCGCCAGGGTTCAAGTGAAAGGGCGAAGCGCCGCCTTCCCCTGTGTTGTGGGCAAAGCCCCCATCGCGCGCACCCCGGTTGAGGGCTTCAACCGCATTGGCCGAAAGGCTGCCATAGCTCATGGCTGCGATATTCAGGAGCGAGGAGGAATACGGCTGCTTGCAAGTGTCCCCACCGATCAAGACGCGCGGCACAAGGGCGGCGGGGTGCTTGGCCATCAGAGAGTGGGAGATCCATTCGTAGCCATCGGCATACACATCCATCTGCGTACCAAAAGGCAAGGTGTCCATGACGCCTTTGGCGCGCTGGTARACMAYGSWWCGCCGTTCCCGGTTGAAGGGCATCCCGTCCGTGTCCGCTTCCACGAAGTACTGCTGAATCTCAGGCCGGATCATCTCGAACAGGTATCGAAAGCGACCGAGCAAGGGGAAGTTGCGCAGGATGGCGTGCCGCCGCTGGGTAGCGTCAACAATAGCAATTCCAGTCAAGGCCCCCATCAGGGCCACTGCAATCCAAAATGGACTCCAGACCAAAGCCAAACCGACACAAGCCGCCAGGGCGAGAAACAGGACAAAGAAAATCGGTGCGCGCATGGTTGTTGGGCCCTAGGCCACTTCCATTAGGACTTGGAGTTTTATGAAGTCCACCGCCTCGATTCGAATGGCGATGGCATATCCCTCGGTAAAGGACAAGCTGCGCCTGCCCTGTTGAACGGTCAAAGTACTGCCTTTGATTTTGGGGCGTGAACCGATCACGCGCAGTGGAATGAATCCCGTCACGCTGTACTGGGGCAATTGAACCTCGATGCCTCCGCGCGAAACACGCAGCACCTTGCCCTCTGCCTTTTCACCCTCGTGGGACTCCATGAATTGACAGACCTTCAGGTCCCCAATCGCCACCTCGGCCATTTTGGCCGTATCGGCTTGCATGGAACTG
>JAESRM010000214.1 GCA_016764635.1 Planctomycetota bacterium | reverse complement strand
CATCCACCAATCCTTAGCGGGCAAACCTGGATTTTCCAGTATTGGTATCGGGACAACCAACCCACGCCTGCAACGAACTTCACAGGCGCAACCGCCGTGATGTTTCACTAAGTCGGAGACGTCAAAAGAATGCAAGCCCGCATCGCTAGTCGCTGCGGGCTTGTTGTGTTTTCAACAATCCAGACAGTCGTTCCGGCTTTGGAAGGTGGCTCATAACTTCTTCGCGTGCACACCAAATTGTTCCGCTTCGAACCGGCTTCCCAAGCAACCTTCAATGGTATCTCGGTTGTAACAATCCCGGCCGACTTAAAAATCCGCGCTAACGGGCACCTAGGGCCGCCGTAAGCTATGGCATCTCTCATCCCCTCTCCCCTATCCCAACCCAAATGAACATCTACAAGTCCTTTCTGCTCGCTGCCGGCCTTAGCCTTACGGCCTGCGCTAGTTTTTCGAGCAAGAGCTCACATCCGCTAACCGTACACGTAATCGAGGCGTCCGGCGGAGCCTGAAGCGCTTCCAAATTGGCCCGTGCGGCCATGGAAAATCTAACAGGTGTCGATCGTTTGATGATGAGTGGCACGCGCGCCACCCTCGTGCTCAACGATGGCGCCAAGCTCACCGAAGCCGATGTGGCCAAGGTCCTCAAAAAGCAGGGACTGAAGTTCGAAAGCCTCGAGATGCGCAAGGTCGACCACGCAGCGGCCGCCTATGTCATCAAGACGCCCAAGTTCACATGAGCCAACACAGCTAAGAAGGTCCGTGCGACCTTTATGGAAGATGTGGCAGGCGTTCAGGATGTCTTCTGCGGTACGGAAACCGTTATCTATATGAAGAAGGGGAGCGCTTCCCTATCCCCGCAGGCTGTCGAAGACATCCTGTCTGGATACAAAATCGCCTTTGAAGGCGTCAAGCGCGACGACTCCGTCATCTTGTAGAGCTAACGGATCTATCGCTATTTGAGCAGGGGAGCCTTTGGCTCCCCTGCTCTCGTATTCACACACCAAGCGACTACGGCATCAAAACGGCCCTGAGCCACCCAAAAAACCGGGGTTCCTAGCTAATAGACCCGCGATCACCGCCTGGAAACACTACCCCTGGTTGATGCTGTAGTCATGTGGAAGTCGAGTGGGTACTCAGTTTGCATCTCATTCTGCGAGTGACCCCGAATCCAAGGGCCATCTCGCGGTGCATCGTCTGGCTCCCGTGCAGGTCTCACTGCAATTGGTAAGCTAGCACCCCCTCTCCCCTCTCCAACTCATTTAGACCATGCTGCTTTCTCTCCTCCTAGCATTCGGTTCAAGCACCGCCGCGCTCCCCGCCCTCTCCCTTTCGGAAACTCCCAGCGACGCCGCAATTCCCAAGCCGATTGCGCCTGCGGATAAGACCGTTCGACATATCAATGTGGGTGAGGTGGCCATCGAGTTGTGGCACGATGATCTCTTAGGTGACCGCTACCGCATCGCGCTCGATGGGCAAAACTTTTCTCGCGAACGGGGTGCACGATTCGAAGTGCACTTGCAGTCCGAGTCCTTTGATCCGGTCAGCCGTACGGTGAAATTTCCGGAGGTCTTGGCGGCGCATGGGAACTTGCACATCGTTCAGTTTGAAACGCAGTCGCTGGCTGTTTATCGGGACGCTCTGACGCAGCTTGGCGCTGTGGTTCGAAACCCTTTGCACTACCAAGCCCACGTCGTCGCAATGGACGCGGATACGGTGGCCGAAGTGCGAGCCTTGCCCTTCGTACGCTGGGTCGGACCCTATTCTGCCGGACATCGTATCGAGCCGGCGCTGCTGGGCAATCTGTTGGGCATGGAAGAAGGTCAACGCTACAACGTGCAGGTCTTCGAAAGGGGCTTGGCGCAAAAATCGGTTGTCGCCGAGCGCTTGCAGGATCTGGGTGGTGAGATCGTTCAAATGATCCCGGACGGATTCCTGGTCGAGGTACGTATGTCCCCGGAATTGCTGCTACAGGTGGCCGCCTGGAATGAAGTGCTTTGGATCGACCGGGTAGGTGAATTCGAAGTGGACATGAGCAAGGTGCGTGTGGACGGTGGTGCCAACTTCTTAGAAGCCAACATGGGTCTCACTGGCCAGGGCGTGAACGCTGAGGTCATGGATGGCGACCTTCAAGTCTCGCACCAAGACTTGCAAAGCAACCCTGTCCAGCTGCACACGGCAAACGTGGGCACGGGTACCCACGGCACCAAAACCACGGGAGTGGTGTTTGGAGACGGCTCCGGGAGCGCATCTGCGCGGGGCATCTTGCCCGACGCCCACCCGATCTTCGCGGACTTCGGCCAATTCAACAACCGCTACGCCCACACTGCGGATCTCTTGCAACCGGCCTACGAAGCGGTCTTTCAAAGCAACTCCTGGGGCAGCTCACTCACCTCTAGCTACAACTCGGTCTCCATGGAACTGGACGACATTCTGTTCCTGAATGACCTCGTTATCCTCCAGAGCCAGAGCAACACGGGCAGCACAAGCTCGCGTCCCCAAGCGTGGGCTAAGAACATTGTCTCCGTGGGCGCGGTTCGCCACCAGGACACGCAAACTTTGAACGACGACTCCTGGGGAGGCAGCGGCAGCATCGGCCCGGCCCAGGACGGACGCATCAAGCCCGACATTGCCTACTGGTACGACTCGATCCGTACGACAACCACAGGCAATGGGTACACGAACTCCTTCGGAGGCACCAGCGCCGCGACGCCYATGTCCGCGGGCTACTTCGGCCTCTTCTTCCAACTCTGGCACACGGGTTTGTTGGGCAACACGCCCGATGTTTCCGTCTTTGCCAGTCGGCCCAAGGCCACGACCGCCCGGGCGATCATGTTCAACTCCGCGCGCAGTTACGACTTCGTCGGCACCAATTCCGACATGACTCGCACCCACCAAGGTTGGGGTCGGGTCAACGTGGAAGACATCTTCGTGAACAGTGACGAGTACTACATCGTCAACGAAGAGCTCGCGCTCACCAACATGGAAGTGGCCATCTACAACGTGACCGTGGACCCGGGTACGCCCGAACTGCGCGTGACCCTGGTGTACTTGGACCCCGCCGGCACAACATCCAGCGGCATCCACCGCATCAACGATTTGAGCCTGCGTGTAACGAGCCCCACTGGGACAGCAAGCTACTGGGGAAACAATGGCCTGAGGAACGGCAATTGGTCCACCACCGGCGGCACTTCGAACGATCGCGATGTGGTCGAAAATGTCTTCGTGCAGAATCCGGCTGCGGGACTTTGGACGGTCGAAGTCATTGCTGATGAAATCGTTCAAGATGCCCACGCGGAAACTCCCGGGATAGACGCGGACTTTGCGCTCGTGGTGCGCGGCGTATCTAGCGGAGCCACGATCGAGATTTCAACTTATTGCGCACCGGCACAACCTAACTCCTCGGGCTTCCCGGTCAATCTATCGGGCGCCATGACATCGCCCAATGGGAGCGGCTTGCACTTGGAAGCCATCCTGGGCCCGGCCTCCCAATTCGGATACTTCCTGGTCGGTACCGGCGGAGTGGATCCGGGCGCAGCACTTGGGAGCGGAAGGCTCTGCCTGGACACGTCCGGGGGCAACACTCTCGGTCGCTACAACGTGTCGGGTGGAGCGCTAAACTCCATCGGAGTCTTTGGCCCGTTTGGCAGCCTGCAAAACCTGGCCGGCACCTCCTCGGTGGGAACCGGCTTCGACGTGCCCTTGGCCGTGCCCAACAACGCGGCCTCCATCACGGTGGGAAGCACTTGGTACTTCCAGTTGTGGTACCGGGATAACGGCGGCCAATCGAACCTGTCGAACGGTTTGCAGGTCACTTTCTAAGAGCGCCACGGGGTAAACTACGCCCCATGACGCCTGCCCTCTTCGATCCACGCCCCACCCGACTGCTCGGGCAGGGGGTCGTGCTGGAGCCCTTAGGGCACGAGCACGCCGCGGATCTGCTGGCTGCGGGCGGCGATGCGGATGTTTGGGCCTGGATGCCGCGTGGACCATTTATGGACGAAGCCGACGTTCATGGGTGGATCGACGAGGCTCTGGGGGCCGTCGAAGCCAGGCTGGCTGTGGTCTTCGCCATTCGCTTGATCGAGCAAGGTCAACCCGGGCGCGCCGTAGGATCTACACGTTTCATGGACATCCAGCGATCGGATTTGGGCATGGAAATCGGCTGGACTTGGATCTCACCTGAGGTGCAACGCTCGGGCGTCAACACGGAGTGCAAAGACCTGCTGCTCAACCACGCCTTTGATGACCTGGGCGCGGAGCGCGTGCAGCTCAAGACCGATTCGCTCAATCTAAAGTCGCAACGTGCCATGGAGCGCATTTGCGCTGAGCACGAAGGGGTTCTGCGCCACCACCGACGCATCGAATTGCCCGACGGCAGCGTGCGCTGGCGCGACTCCGTTTACTACTCGATCATCCGCGACGAATGGCCGGCCATAAAAGCCCACTTGGCACGCTTGGTCGCTCGCCAGTATTAGCGCCATGCCCCCCATCGAGCCGGACGCCGCGCCTGAATTTCAGGACCTTCCCAGCACATTCTCCTGGGAGCAATGCGCCGAGGTGTGCGCCCAATTCCGTCGGGCTGCTGAGGCCCAGGGCATGCCCTGCGAATTGGACCGGGAGCGAGGAGCCTTCCTTTCCGGGTTCTGGAGCTGCACCCCGCCGCTCGTATTCCCGATCCCTGAAGACTGCTTGGATCTGCCGTACTACGTTCAAACCTTGCCCTTGGAACCCGGGCGGCAAGTGCTCGTTCTCTTGCAAGCTGGCGCGGCGGCCTTGGGTTACTTTGAATACGGTGAGGAGATTCGAACCAAAGCCATCAAGCGTTACGTGGTGCGCGGAAGCGGCAAGGCGCAAAGTACACACCTCAAGACCAAGGGCAAGTCCCGTTACGGCTCTCGACTCCGCTTGCAAAACGCCAAGGCCATTCTCGAAGAGGTCAACGAGCGGCTCGTCGACTGGTGGAATGAACACGGCGCGCCCGAAGCGGTCTTCCACAACGCCCCGGTTCGCCTGTGGGCCGACCTGTGCCGCGCCAAGCCTGCGCCCCCCTTCCTGACCGAAGACCACGTGGCCAGCGACGAACCCGTGCCACAGATCCGCATCCCGCTGGACCTACCCGTCCCCACGACCGACGTGATGCTCAGGACCTACCGCTCCCTCAGCCACGGCCGCATCGCCCGGGGACCACTGAGCTAACCGGGGATACGGTGACGTAGCAAAGATACCCGCTTTCTCC
>JAESRM010000213.1 GCA_016764635.1 Planctomycetota bacterium | reverse complement strand
ACCTAATCGCGCGCAGACTCAAGAAGGTCTTGGGAAGGCGCAACCTCTCTAGTTTGGAGTAGGACATCATGATGAAAGCGACCTGGGCAGCTATTGCCCTCACATTGGCAGGAACTGCCACGACTTCTCTCTTTGCGGGCGACCTTTCGACTTCGGAAGGCCGCTCGGATTTGGTCAGCAAGGTCTACGACCTAGGCCATTTGAGAATGCGAGACATGGAATACGAGTTCGAAGGCGTCGTGTTATTCCCGACCAGCCGAGCCCGTGTGCGCATGGGGGAAGTCCAATGGAACAGCCTCAGTGATTCGTTCGTCGATTTCGTGAGCAATGTGCTCTGGGAGGAAATCGAATATGACGGCAGGCACATGGACTCCTCCGGCGACGAGCATCTCTACCTGAAGGTGCCTGCAGCAACCCACGGGGATGTGCGTGAGCTCCTGAGCTTCTACGAGAGCCTATGCACTGCAGAAACCCAGATGCAACTCTTTTGGGTTCAGGTCCCAGAAGGCATGCAAGCCCCTAGTGGTCTGATCTCGGCGCAGGCCGCAATCGATTGGATCGACGCCTTACCTGAGGGCTCCTTCCGTTCTGATAGATTGTCGGTCCCGGCCTACCGCGCCGGAGTCGTTGAGCAAGTTCATAGCACACCCGTATTGACCGGTGCGCACGTGGAGATTGCCCAGGGGGCAGCCACGATCGATGACCAAATCCGGACAGTAGGTTCGGGGCGTTGGGCTATGGTGCACGCGATCCCTGGTGAAGGTGGGGTGCAACTTTCCATGACTTGGGCCGACGTGGAGAGGCCTCAACTCACGGACACGCCCTTGCAGATCGTTGCGATGGTCGGTGCAGAGGGCAAGCCTGCCACCCCGACGCACCTAGGCGGTTCCATACAGTTGATGCTTCAGGGAGCCAATGTCGCGAGCTCTCGCGTATTTGTGCCCGATGGCATGGCTTCCATTTCGAAGGTCGTCTCCCGTGGGAATGTATCTACCTTGCTGATCGCCGTGCCCCACGAGATCGCGCCCTTTGAGCAGAGTTATCAACTCAGCGGTCCCCGCAAGGATCGCGGTGTAGCCTTTCTGATGCGGTCTCTGCTACCCCTCCAATCCCGGTGGAACCTTTCAGACGGTTTCGGATCTGCGAGGGATGGGGAGGATGAGTGGTGTTGGCGCAATCAATTAGATCGGAGCGAGTGGATCATGGAGCGCGCCCTCGAAGGAATCTCGGATGATCTAGTTTCTTTCAAGCAAGTGGGTGGTTACGTGTTGCTATACACGGCCCACGGTGTGTCCCGCGACCAGCTTCAGATCGCCCATTTAGAGCTTGATCGTGCCGCAAAGCGCTTGCGTTCTTTGGTGTCAAAGGGGGCCTCCTACAAGGTRACCCTTTCGGCGTGGGTGGGCAACAGTGAGGAGGTGTTTGAGCTGGAGCAAGTCGTTGCAGAGGGATCCCAGAGCTCCTGGTTCACCGGGGCCGAGCGCACGGAAATCCGTGACTTTGATGTGGAGGTTGCGCAGTATGCGGCGATTCAAAGTCCCAATGTCATCACGCGTATGGAGGGCAGTCTGATCGAGTTGACGCTGGTGCCTGACGCGGACGGAGCCATGCAGGTTCGAATCGACGCGCGCTTGAATTTGCCCCGTGGACTCCTCAGTGTGGAGAGTGCAAGTCCCATGCATGCTGATACTCATCGAATGACCTACCAGGGGACTCGCATCAACACGTTGCGCAAACTTGCAGAGGCGGACGAGGGTGGTGGCTGGGTCGCAACGTTTGGTGGCTACGCTGCCGGTGCGATTTACCTGGCCCTGAGAATTGAGCCGGTCGAGTAGGGCCGTTCGGGCAAGCGAGTCGTGAGGTTTTTGCGGCCTTCCACCAGCATACGCAGGTGGGAGGCCTCTTTGTACCTGTTCGAACGGGCCGGGCTGTGAGCGAGAGACCACTTACGAGGGGATCCTGTCCAGTGGTCAATGCACGCTGATTACCACATGGTTAGTGTGCGCTGAGGCTTGTGTTTTTTCTCCAGCTGTTAGAGTGCGGCCATGAAAATACTAGCCTTCGGAGCCTCCACCTCTTCCACATCGATCAATCGCCGGTTTGCAAACTATGCTGCGAGCCAAGTCCCCGGCGCGCAGGTGACCGAGTTAGATCTCAGGGATTATTCCTTGCCCATGTACAGCGTCGATGAAGAAGGCGCGAATGGCATCCCCAAGCGGGCCCAGGATTTTCGTGATCAGATCCTGGCCCACGACCGCATCGTGATCTCCCTGGCGGAGCACAACGGTTCCTATGCGTCCGCGTTCAAGAACCTGTACGACTGGACCTCGCGCATCGATGCCAAGGTCTGGGCTGGCAAGCCCCTGTTGCTGCTGGCAACTTCCCCCGGAGGACGCGGCGGCGCCACGGTTCTCGAAGCGGCCAAAGCCACTTTTCCGTTCATGGGCGGCGACGTGAAGGCGAGCTTTAGCTTGCCAGCTTTCCAGGACAACTTCGTGGATGGGGAAGGGATCAAAGATCCCGAGCTAGCAGCGGCTCTTGCCGATGCGATCAAAGCTTTCAGCGACCAATCCTAGAGCCGCTGGTCATGGCAGGAGCTTCRCTTGCGAGCTCCTGCTTTTCGTCCGGTCTAAGCTAGACCGAAGATCCTCGGTCATTCCAGGTCGCGGCATGCGGCAGTAAAGAGGGCTTGGCTCGCGCTAGTGAGGCGCCCCAATTGTTCAAGCGTACGTAGCTTTTCGGCGGGCAAATTTTCAGCCCCATGCACCGCTCCCCAAATCGCACCGGCCATGGCGCCGATCGTGTCCACGTCGCCTTGGGTTTGCGCGACGAACGTCAGCAATTCCGTGAAGGGTTTGTCGAGGAAAGCCAAGCCAAGGAAGAGGGCGGTCACGCAGGAGTCTTTCGCAGCCATGCCATAGCCGAGTTGCGCGGCGACCTCGGACGGAGTGGGTAGGTTCCCGGTCTCCAGCCATTCTTGGGCGATGGAGAGTTTGTCCAGGAAAGGCTGCTCGCGACAGACGGATGTTGCACTGGACAGAATCTCCAGCGGAGCCGCGCAGTTGAGGGCCTTGGCCACTGAACTTGCGATCAGGAGCGCGCCCTCAAGTCCGAGCGGGTGCGCGTGGGTGATACGCGCCGAGTCGTGGGCGATTTGGGGAAGATCTTTGGGGCGCGCGGCGCAAAACATTCCGATCACGGGGGCTCGCATGGCTCCTCCGTTTCCGTAGGAACCATCGCGGAAGACAGCGCGGTTGGCTTGCTGCCAGGGCTGGCCCTTCCGAATCCTCTTGAGCAGTTTCGCAGCTCCAGGCCCATATCCCCGGCTCCATCGGTAGCTAGAGGCAAAGCGCAAGGCCACATCTTCTGGAACCAGACGATCGTTTTCGCAAAGCGATTCCGCCAGGTCGAGCGACATCTGGGTGTCGTCGGTCCAGCGAATTTTACCGTCCTTTGTCGTGCCCAGGAGGCGCCAAAGCAAGCGCTCCAGGGGGCCACCCTCATGCGGCGCACCCAGGGCGTCCCCGAGTGCGAGCCCCAATAAGCAGCCCTTGAATTGAGTCGCTTGCAAGGGGTCCCAGGTCACTCGCGAAGGGGTTTCCTGTTGTTGACGTCAAAGACCACCGCCGTGGTGATCGTTGTGAGCCAGCGTGCGCGGGTGGTCGCGTCCATGCGCGGGCCTTTTTGGGCATAGGCCACCCGGTGCAGGCCCTCATCGCCAACCAGGAAGCGGCCCAACTCGTGCTGTGCATCGAAGGACTCGTTACCAAGAGTCCAGAACTCGTAGGTACTGCTGAAGGGCTCTGTTGCGATGGTTAGGAACGATACGTCGGGGCATACCCCCTTGATTCGTTCCCGCATGGAGTCGATGGCATGGGCAGGCGAGGTGTCCTTGATCTTGAAAAGTTGTACGGTGAAAAGCTCGGACCAGTTTTTCACTGTTTGCCCAGCGGGCACGTATTCCAGAATAGAGCCACCCCTACCAAAGTCTGTGAATTCGGCTAGCCCCCAGTTTTGCATGTCCTCGTTGGAGTAGGCGATCGTCTCCTCGTATGTGCTTGCGCAGGAGACAACTAGGAAGCACAACGTGGCGAATAACAGTGTCGAGATTTTCATGCGGGCCATTGTAGCCACTGGCCTGCACTGGATCTTCAGTCCCGCGAGAATCGAGGACGCAAGGGGTTTGGTTCCCAAACCTAAGGACTTGCCCTAGGGCGTAAGGAAGCCGGTGGGACGCGGGTTATGCGGTGGTCGAGCGGCCGGTGGTGGCTTGGCTGATTTCGCGGTAGGCGTTGGAGCGGCGGGCCATTTGCAGGGTCTGGGCCTTGCGGGCGTCTTGCTGCTCGGCTTTTTGAATGGCTTGAGTGCCGGCTTGTTCGGTGGTGCCTCGGGGCGGTGCCGTCGTTCCGGAGGCTGCGCTGGATTCGGCGGTGGGAGCTTGGGATTGACCACCCGAGGTCTCCTGCTGCTTGGCCTTGGCAATTTCGGCACGGGCGCTGGTCGCGATTTGTGCGGCCTGGGCGGCGACGGCGCGGTCTTGGCCGGACGGGTTGGCGGGGGCGTTGGCGGCTCTTGCGGCCTGTTCCGCATTGGTGGCGCGCTCTTCGGGAGTGTTGCCGGTTCCTAGGGAGATTCCGACCTCGCCACCTACCGCGTACCTGACTCCATCGGGTCCGCTCTGGAAGTCGTAGCTAGGACCGCCGCTGGCCAATGAACCGGCTGCGGCTGCATGGGCGGCTTCGTGGGCGCGCACTTCCGCATCGCGTGCTTTCAGTTTGCGGACCTGTTCTTGTTCGCCTTGGGTCAGTTCTTCTGCGCCGCTCGGAGTATCACTGGCGGGCTCTTCTTCCTCTGCTTTGAGTTCGTCGTTGCCTGAGGCGGCTAGCTGCGCTGCGGCCTCTTCCCTTTGCAAAGCTTGCAGAGCCGCGTTGGAAAACGAGACCGAGTCCTTCGGGAGGAAGATGGGCTCCGCGCCTGCCTGCTCTTCTTCTTCAACCAAACCTCCACCCTCACGCGTGACGCGTGAGATGGGTTGCACCTGGGGGTGACCGGCAGCCAGAATGCTGTTCGGTTGCAAGAGGTGACTGAAGGGGGAGGAGGCTGAGGAGATCTGCATGGGGTAGACCCTGCTTGATCGGAAGTGCGCCCGGTCAAACTGGTACCCAACCTCCAAATTCGGCCATTGGCTCCGTTGGAGCGACGGTGTGTATCAATTGGGTGACAAGCCCGATGGAGCTACAGGCATACACCTTCTGATTGCGCGCAGT
>JAESRM010000212.1 GCA_016764635.1 Planctomycetota bacterium | reverse complement strand
CGTGGGGTTTTCCAAAGGCGGCCAGGACGCGGCACATGAGGGCTTGCGTGGCAAGCTCTTCGTCGCCGCTGCGCAGCCGTTTCGTTAGGTATTCTATCAACGGGCGAGACATCGTGCTGGGCACTTCGTAACCGGCGCGCTTGGCCTCCACTAGGAAACTGGCGGCATAGGCGCTGCCCCAAGAGCTGGCGCGCGTGCCTCCCATCCAATAGGAGAAACCTCCGCTGCGCGTTTGCATGGCGTGCAGGCGATAGATGCCGCCCACGACCATGGAATGCACCAAGGACTCGTCTGCGCCTTCGGGGTTGTCGAGCAGCGCTCCCGCGTTCACCAAAGCGAATAGGCGACTCGTGGTTTGCTCGAGGCATCCGTGGGGATAGTCGATCATGGCGCGCAGGGCCGGGCGCAATTCTATTTGGCTTTGACCGCTGATCTCCACGTTGACCCGCAGGCCGCGGGCTTCGAAGTTGGCGGCCACGTCGAACGTTTGGCTCTGTCCGGATTGGATCTGGGCCAGGCTGGTTTCCTGGTGCAAGGCCGTGGCCGGGCGCACTTGGAACTCGGTGGAGATGGACTCCGTGCCATGATCGCCAATGGCGAGAACGGTCAATTGAGCCAAGCCGGGTTGGGTGGTTTCAGCCAGGTACCAAACGGTTTTTTCCTCGCCCGGAGCCAGGTTGACGGGGGTTGCGAGGCCTTCGGGAGCGAAGCTCAAGGGGCCTTGCAGCTCCACTTTCAAGTCCATTTGCATGGGCTCATCGGTGGTGTTTAGGAGCTTGACCGGCACACGGAATTGGTCGCCGGCCGTGCTGTAACGCGGCCAGCTGGCCGTGATTTGCAGGTCCGTGGCGAGTTCGATGCGCTGCTCGAAGCTGGCGTAGGAATCGCCTTCGACCAGGATCGCGCGCAGGGTCACCGCACCGCGAATGTCGGGCAGTGTGAGCTCGATGTCGGCCGTGCGATCGGGGTTCAAGTCCACAGCATAGGACCAGGCCACGCCGCTCTTGCGTTCGGTGGCGGGCAAGGCCGCCAGGCGTCGAGCCATGGCCTTGTCCGCATCCGTGTCGCCACCGATGCGCAGGATCGAGGCCGCGCGCATGTGATCGGGCAGCAGTTGTGCCCAGGAATCCGCCGTGCCCACGCCGCGACGGTGTTGCGCGAAGAAGTGGGCGTGGGGATCGGGCAGCTTTTCATCCGTGGCCAGCAAGATGCCGGTGTCCACGGCCCAAACGTGCAGGCGAGCGGGGCGGCCTGAGCTTTGCGCTTTGGGCGCGGCAGCCTCCAGGGTGCCCGGGTCCGCTTGCATTCCCATGGGATCGGCCTGGGTCAAACTCGTCGCGTGGATCGTGACTTTTTGACCGGGGGCCAAACGCTTGGGCGCGTCGATGTTGAGCGCGAGCACATGATCGGGATGGTCCGTTTTTACGCGTACCAAGCCCCGGGCGCGGTGGGGTAGCCAACTGGTTTGGCTGGGATCCACACCGCGGATCAGGCTGGCGGAGATGAAAGCACCACCGCGCAGGTCCTCGGGCAAATCCAGTGAAACCTCGGTCATCGGCGTTTGGAATTCGACCACTTGCGAGTGCAGCACCCGGTCGTTCTCCAAGGTCACGAGCAGTTGACCGGAGAATTCGCCGCGCACTTGCAGGGCCACGGAATCGCCGGGTTCGTAGACCGCGCGGTCCAGGGTCAAGTCCAGGAGCTGCGGATCGCTTTGGCCTTCGCTGGCGTTGTAGCCGCCAGCGTAGAACTCAAAGAGCGCCTGGCCTGAGCCAGCGACTTCGTCCGCCATCAGTCGGTAGGAACCTGATGCGAGCAGGTTGAAGTGGAGCGCGCCAGAAGCGCTGGTTGCGCCGATCGTGAAGCGTTGCACGTCCACGTGGCGTTCTTTGTGTTGCCAAGTGAGGCGGCCGTTGACCTGTTGCATGCCGTACTCGTGCACGATTTGCTCCAGGCGCACGGTGTAGGCCACGGGCGCGGAAAGCGCGTCCTGGGGGTCGAGCAAGCGCCAGTCGATGGCCATGGCTTCGCCCACAGGGGCCTTATCGCCCGGCAGTCGGAAACCCAGGTGATGGGTTGCGGTATCGAGCTCGCCGGTCACGGTGCGCGTGGCTGAGCGACCTCCGGTTTCGGTCACCGTGGCTGCGGCGCGCAATTGCCACAGTCCAGCGGTCGTGTTAGAACCCGGAATGAGTTCGACCTGGGCGCGGCCTTGGTCGTCGAGTTTGAGACTTTTTTGGCGGCCTTGGAACTTGCGGTCCGCCACGCCCTTGGGTTCCTTGAAGGTATATGCGGGGAAAGTTTTGCTCTGGAATTGTTGACGCTTCCAGTGGGGCAGCACGCGCAGGGTCAGTCCTTTGGAAGGCCGGCCGAGGAAGTCGCGCGCGTCCACGTCGATCGCGATGCGCCGCGAACTCGAAAGTGAGCGGGGCTGGGAACTCTTGAGGAGAGTGCGCGTGGATTGAGTTTGCGAGCTGGCTTCTTTGGGAGCGCTGGCTTCCACGGGAGTGTCCTGCTCGGCTTCTAGCACGGATGCCAACGCGCCAACCTCAAGCCGCACGGGCACGAAGTTTTCCACGTTGACTTTGATCTGGCCGCGGCTTTCATCCGCGTCCATGTCCCACAGGTCGATGGTGTGCAAGCCGGTGGGGCTGGTGCGGCGCGTGGGCATGGCGATTTGGAACATGCCCTGGGAGTCCAGGGCCGCGTCACCCGCGAGCGGGCCGCGCCAGTCGATGCGGCCGTCGGGGCGCCGCAAGCGCACTTCGTAGGGGCGCTGTTCGGTGAAGCCGCCGTCTGGGGAGCGCAGTACGCCGGTCAAGTGCATGGTCTCGCCGGGTCGGTAAACACCGCTTTCCGTGTAGAGCCAGGCGTCCACGTCCTTGGCATAAGCTTTGCCGGCCGTGTTCACCTTGTCGAAGACCCAGGTGTTCTTGTTGGGCTGCAGGTAAGCGAAGTCCCGACCCAGGGTGGCGCTGACCACGAAAACACCACCGTCGGGCAGCTCTTCGGGGTAGACGATGTGGGCCACGCCGCTGGCGGAGCTGCGCGCGCTGCCCAGGATTTGGTTGTTGTGACTGCGCGCCTCAAGGGCCACGCCTTCAAGGGGMTKGCCGGTTTTGAGCGAGGTCACCCAAACGAACAAGCCTCCCTTTTCGCGCTTGGCKGTCARGGCCAWRTCGCTGACACGAACGAGGGARTAGTCGCTGTTCCAGCGGGACTCCACRTCGCGCACGTAGACGCGGTAGACGCCCAGGGGCTCGTCGACGAGTTCCCTCAGGGAGAGACTGCAATCSGTGATTTCGTTGGCCTTCAGATTGAGCTCGAAGCGCTTGGGTTTGGCCTTGCGCGAGGTTTCCGAGGTGCCGTTGTGGTGCAGGTGCGAAACCAAGTTGTTGGCGTGCAGTCGAGAGGTGGTGACCTCAAGGGTTTGCACATTGGTGGCGCGCAGGCCCAATTCCAATTGGCCGTCGGGCATGAGCAGGCCATTGCCTTCGGGCATCGTGATGTCCCGGGGGCGCGCAGTTACCTTGAACGTGAGCGGCGCCTTTTCGCCGAGCGTGCTGCCGCTGCTGGAGAGCAGGGCTTCGCCRATTTGCAGMACGTAGMKTTGRCCGCACTCGAACTCTCCGCTGAGTCGCAATGTGTTGCCRCGAATGTGGGCTTCGGTGTGCTTGACCGCGGGCCGGAATGTGAGGCTAGGGATTTCCTGGCCCAGGGCCAAGGCTTCGCTGAAGCGCACGATCACCGAGCAGGTGTTGGCGGTTGAGGAGGGTCTGGCGTAGGCGCTGGTGGTCGTGAAACCCTGGGGCACGTTGACCGAGAAGACTCGTTCCTTCTCGAGTCCCACATCCGCGCCGTGGCCGCGCAGGTCCTGGGCGATGGTCAGGAGCAGTCGCTTGGGCGGCTGCACAGTCGAATAGGGGATGCGAACAAGGATCTTGTCGGCCGGGTCCTGGGTGAGCACGCGCCATTCCTCGAGTTCAAGCGTGCCGTTTTGTACCTTGAGGGCTGCGAGCAAGTCGCTGGGCGCCACCGCCTGGTTGAACTCGAAGCGGATCGACATGGCGCCGGGTTCCGAGGCCACAAGGGCAGTGGACTCAATGCGCAAAGCCTGGGTTTGCCGTTCGAAGGAGTGCTCTCCGATCAGATCAAAGCCGGTCAGGGCGCTGAAATTTGGGCTGGCGGTGATCTTGTAGGTGTGACCCAGGGGCAGGGGGTCTGCCATTTCGAAGGTCAATTCGGTGGGCGTGGTCCAGCGCCAGCGGCCTTCCGCAGCCGGTTGAAGGGCGAAGGGACTCTTGGAAAGCGCCTGGCCCACCCGTTCGGGCTGCACCATGGGCCGATCGAAAATCAGTTTCAGCTCGCTGGCTTTGTCCAGGTCGGCTGTGGGCTCGACGCGCAGGACGCGCACTGAATCCTTGGGTATGGGGTCGGATGCTTGCACATCGCCGCTGTTCCAAAACCAGCCCAGCCCGTTCAGCAGCAACAGGGCGAAAGCCAAAACCCAGAACCTGGCACCACCGCGCCCGGGCTTCGACGGGCTCCGCCCGGTGCTCGAAAGCCCTGTCCCGTCCGCCGGCTTAACCCTGCCTACCACACCGTTATCGCGCACTTGCGCACCGTTCGTACCTTGTGTCTCGCCCATAGTCATGTGCTTCCCCCTCGAAAGTCATGAGTCCAATTTGAAAGTTGTGAAGAACTACCCTGTGTACCCCAGAGCCCTCCCGGCCAGAAGGAAGACCCTCTGCATTCCAAGCTCACTTCCCGTATTCGTGACGTGCCCGATTCCGGATTTCCTTGGGATATATTTTGAGTCTTTAAGGAGTTGGGCCTGGGCGCGCGGAGGGCGGGGTTGGGCATGCTTTTGGTTTTTCCTGGTATCTTGAAACGACCCGGGCCGCAGGGCGTGGGGGTCATGATGGAACCTCAAGACAACGCCCTTTCCCAAGAATTGCTTTTGGAGCACGCGGTTTGGCTGCGGCGCTTGGCCCGTGAATTGGTTCGCGATCCGGGGGCTGCGGATGACCTGGTGCAGGACACCTGGTTGGCGGCTCTGCGGGCGCGACCCGATTTGGGCTTGCCGCTGCGGCCTTGGCTGGCGCGAGTCATGCGCAATGGGGCCACCCAGCGTTTGCGACGGGCGGCGGGTCGTGCGGCCCGGGAGTCGGAGGTGGCGCGGCCTGAGGCGGTGCCCAGCGCCCGGGAGTTGGTGGAGCGCGCGGAGCAGCAGCGGGTTTTGGTGGATGCGGTCTTGTCTTTGCCGGAG